>JAGGRZ010000032.1 GCA_021159335.1 bacterium | reverse complement strand
ACCATCTCGCCGATGAAACCGCCTATAAATAGTATGACTCCTATATTCGCAAGCATCGCAACCAGCGTAAGGAGTGGGCGATAGCCCTTGTTGAATCCGAACCTGAGCACTATGGCGACAATGCCTATAAGAACTGCAAGTCCGAATGTGACAAGCCCCGCTGTGCCAAAAAATAGCATGGGTCTTCGCGCAAATTTTGTCTGGAACCAGACCGATACCATGTCGAAAAGTCCTATAAGAACTCTACCCAGCCCGCGATATTTTGACACTCCCCGTTGGCGAGGTCGCAGAGTTACTGGCTGCTCAACTATTTTGTAGCCATTCTGATGTGCCCAGATAACTATATAACGATGCCAGTCAGGTCTAAAAGGGGTATTCTCGAGAACCTCACGGCGCATCGCCTTCAATGCATTCATGTCCCGAACAGGAACCTTGAAAAGAATTCTCCCAAGCCAGTTGTAAATTTTTGAAACCACAGGCTTTTGATACTTCCCAACCTTGTATCCAGCGACTAAATCTGCGCCATTATCAAGTTTCTCGATCATTGGCGGAATGTCTTCGGGCAAAAATTGCAAATCCGCATCGAAAATAACAATGTAATCTCCATCCGTAGCCTCAAGCCCTGCCTTTACTGCATATGTTTTGCCACGATTTTTGTGGTAGGACACAACCTTAACGAAATCGTATTCTGAGGCCATTTTCTCCGCTACTTCTTTGGTGGAGTCGGTCGAACCATCATCGACAATTATCAACTCAAATTGCGACGGAAGCTTCTCGCGAATTTTTGCGAATGCCTCGACAAGTGGGATAATGTTTTCTTCCTCGTTGTATGCGGGCGCAATAACCGAGAGCTTTTTTCCCTCACCAATCATTTTAAGCTAAATAACCAATAAAACGCTAAATCACAAGCGAAATCAATGAAAGCGTTAAGGTTTTGACATAAGCTACTCTTCATGCTCCTTAGCTTCATCCCAAAATTTGTCCATCAACTCAAGAGTGGGATTTTCTACCCCAAGCTCGCGCAACTTCTTCTCTATATGTCTGAATCGTGAGGAAAATTTCTCATTTGTTTTCCTTAGGGCCATTTCAGCATTTATGCCGAGAAATCGCGCAAGATTTGTTATAGCAAAAATAAGGTCTCCAAGTTCACTTTCAATTCGTGAGTTTCTCTCATTATTAGCTATTGATTCCTCAAGTTCAGCGAGTTCTTCATGCACCTTTTTCAAGACATCCTTTATGTCTTCCCAGTCGAAACCTATCCTTGCAGCTTTTTCCTGCATTCTCTGCGCCACAAGAAGTGCTGGCATACTTTTTGGTATGCCGTCAAGGAGCGATGCATGAGATGAATTTTCTTTGCGCTCCCTAAGTTTTATTTGTTCCCAGTTGTGTAGTATTTCCTCGGTGTCTTTCACTTTTGTTTCGCCAAATACATGTGGATGCCGTCTTATAAGCTTGCTGGTTATTCCAACTATAACATCATTAATATCGAATCGCCCTGCTTCTCGTTCTATATCGGCGTGGAAGAGAACATGCAACAGTATATCGCCGAGTTCTTCTTTCATTGCATCGTAGTCTTTGGAGTCTATAGCCTCAACAAGCTCATACACTTCCTCGATTATATTTGGTCGCAGTGACTCGTGCGTTTGTTCGCGATCCCATGGACAGCCGCCAGGAGCTCTTAGCTTTTTCACGATTTCTACAAGCTTTTCGAAAAGTTCACCCGTTTTTCCGTCCATTCTCGCCTCCAATCAGGTTAACACCCGCTTGTATTTATATCCTCCGTCCGTTTTTTCGGCAATAGCAATTATTTCCCCGTCCGAGTTTTCGATAGCGAATATCTCGCCTGAAGCCACATCATAAGCGAGATGTGGAATTATTTGCCCATGTTTTACCTTCCATGCTTCCATAGGGTCGGCTGAAACCCTTTTTAAGTGGGGGAGAAGCTCGTTAACACTGAGAAGGTATTTTTGAGGTTCGCCTTCCCGTATTGATTTCACTATCTCCTCGAGCGGGATGCCGTCTTCTATTCTGTGAGGTCCAACTCGTGTTCTCTCAAGCCAGCTAAGGTGCGCGCCACAGCCAAGCTTAAAACCTATATCTCTTGCCAGTGCTCTCATGTAAGTTCCAGTGCTGCAAACCACATTAAATCTTACTCTTGGCAATTTGATGTCTATGTCCTCTATGGAAAATATCTTAACCTTGCGAGGTTCAAGTTTTATTTCTACTCCTTTTCTTGCGAGTTTGTAGAGAGGAACACCATAGTATTTTTTTGCACTGTATCGTGGTGGAACTTGTTCTATTTCGCCGATAAACCCTTCTATCACATTCTTTATTGTTTTTTCGTCGACTTCGATTGGCTTTTCGTCTATCACCTCACCAGTCGAGTCATCAGTATCAGTGGTTACTCCGAGAACTATTTCGACGCTGTAACCTTTTACGCCGCTATCTATGAAAGATGCTACTTTTGTGGCTTTGCCTATTAGTACGGGCAAAAGTCCTGTCGCTGATGGGTCGAGAGTGCCGACATGTCCCACACGGCGGGTGCCTAATAATTTCCCTATTATGTTGTCGACACCGCGTGATGTGACCCCTTTGGGTTTTATTACAAGATAACCACCGTTGATGATGTCGTTTTTCGGCATATTACTTTATTCTGACCGGTTTGCCCTCAACGAATTTTACTATGAATGCCTTTGTGTTTGCACCATTCTGGTCGAAGCTTACTGGTCCTGCGGCACCGTTGTAATCGTAAACGCCCGAAAGGAAGTCGCGCATAAGTTCTTGCGTTAGTGCGCCGCTGTTTATCCCATTTATAACGAGCATTGCCGCATCGTATCCCAGCGCAGCTACTCTCGATGGATACCGACCATAAGCAGATTTGTATTCCCGCGCAAACTTTCGCCATTTATCGTAACTCGGGTCGATGTAGAAGTCGTCAGGAATCAAAATAGCGCCATCAAGGTATTTCGCCAGTTTGCGATTTTTGCTCAAATCATCAACCACCCAGCCATTAGCACCGAATATGGTGGTGTTTATGTACATGAATGGAACCTGTGGGAGGATGATTTCTATTTCGTCGTAGTAAGCGGGAAGGAACAATCCATCTATATGGACACTCCAATCCTTGCGTTCCTTAAGCGGACAATCCTCAACTGGTTGGTCGGGTTTGCAATCATAGAATCTTGGGTCTCCCTTAGGGAATCTCGTTATGTACCTGTCGTAAAATTTCAGTATTGGTTCCTTTATCTGAGCCAAAAATGGCGAAAAGTCGAAAGTATTGGTTGGGTAAAATTTGTAGGCAATAATCTTTTTCCCCGCCTCAATTATTGCTTTTGAAAATGCTTCTGCACAGTTGTGTCCAAGTTCATCATCTGGGGCAAGGATAGCGAATGTGTCGTTTTCAGGTTGTGAGGCTGCGAATTTCCCGATGTAGTAAGAGCTTTTTACTGGGCTTGCGAGAAGCTGAAAGACATACGGCGAAAGCTCAGCTATGCCATCTTTTGAGGCTGTAGGAGTTATTAACGGGACTTTATATGTGCCTGCTATAACCCCCGTGGCTGCTGTCTCGTCACTCGTTATAGGACCTATGATACATAGCGGTGTAGTAGTTTTTAATAAGTCGTTTATGGCTATGGCAGCTCTAAGTGGTTCACCACCTGAATCGATTACTTTAAGCTCAACGCTGGTTATTCCTTGCTTGCTGAATGCAAGCTTAGCGCCGTTTATCACCTGACGACCATAGCTTTCGTAGTCCCCGCTTTGTGGAACGAGAAGTGCCACGACGAGATGTTTCTTCAGATAGTTTTCAACCTTGGTTAATTCTTCTTGAAGCATACTTTTGTCTTCGGGGGTATAAAGTCTTTGCAAGAGTTTTCTACCCTCGCGAAGTGCCCTTGCGTGTTCGCCATCGTGCTGAAGTCGTCTGAGCCACCAGACTCCAACCATCCCCTCCAGTGAATGGTCAACGACATCAAGCAATGCAGGGAAACTCTCAGTGGGAAGGTAGCCCCAAAGTAAGTCGTTGAATGATTTTGCTGCTTGGTGCCTTTCGCGAGCATCGCGAGAAAGAAGTGCAATCCCATACGCCTGCGCACTTTTGAGGTAGCTACCTAATTTATAATAGCAGTTGCCAAGATAAAGCGCTGCCCGAAAATATAGTGGATGGTCAGGGAACATTTTCATGAAGTCAGAGAAATCGACGGCTGCAGGGGAGTAGTCGCCCAGTTTATACTCGCATAAAGCCTTCATGTAAATCGCCTTAGCCCGCAAGTCCTTGTCGGATGATTGGATGAAAACCTGGGAAAAAAGAGGTAGTGCATCTTTGTAAGAGCCTTGCGAGTAATATTTTTCAGCAAGCCTGTATGTATCCTTAAGTACGCTATACTGCGCATGCGAGCAAGTTATGATTATCAGAACAAAAACAACCCAAAGAAATCTTTTCCCGGTCATGTTAATTTTCATCCTTGCTGTATGTTTTTGCGTATTTGGAGTATTTTTCTGCGTGTTCCTTGAGGGCTTCGAGGACACTTTCGTCGAGTTTTTTCTTAGGTTGTGCTGGAACTCCTGCCACAAGGGTTAAAGGTGGCACTACCTGCCCCTCTTTGACTACAGCGCCAGCAGCTACGATAGCTCCATCCCCGATTTCTGCTCCGTCCAAAATAACAGCTCCCATACCAACAAGAACCTTGTTTCCTATCTTGCAACCGTGAAGAATAACGCCATGTCCCACTGTAACATCGTCGCCAACTACTACTGGTTTGTCTTCATCGACATGAACGACGCAATTGTCCTGAATACTTGTTCGTTCACCGATAGTTATAGAGTTTATGTCTCCTCTTAGAACAGCACCATACCATATACTTGAATCCTTGCCAATGGTTACATCTCCTATCACAACGGCTGTTTCAGCCACAAAAGCGTCAGAATGTATTCTGGGTTTCTTGCCGTGATGTTCGATAACCATGGTCCCTCCCACTCTATAAAGATTAACTTAAGAAGATATAATTCATTACCTACGCTGTGCAAAGTCAACAGATAAATTCATAGGTGCATCAAAATAAAAGTTAGTCCATTCCTCTTTTACAAAGAGCATCTCATTTTTACGGTTCTTTCAGAAACCTATTAGTTCGTCTGGGCTTAGTCTTGAGAGTATTTGCGACAGCTCTTGCTCCAATGGTGTCTTGGGGTTGTCGAGGTCAAAGTATTGCATGTCCTCAGAAAGAAATATCGGGCAACCAGTTCTTACCGCCAGTGCTATCGAGTCGCTTGGGCGGGCGTCGATAACATAGGTCTCTGTTTCTCCGCGATCTATGTGCAGCAGTGCGTAGAAAGTCTCGTTTTTAAGTCCCGTTATTACTACCCTTGAAAGTTTTGCATTTATCGCAGACAGAATGTCGACTATAAGGTCGTGGGTCATTGGTCTCGGCGGCTTGATGCCAGCAAGTGCCATAGCTATCGAATAGGCTTCAGGGTTTCCTATCCATATAGGCAGCAGTAGATTGTTGTCGCGACGACGCAGAAGCATAGCTATAGCGCCTGATTTCCTATCGAGCGCAAGATATGCAAGTTCACCCTCTACCATAAGTTTATCTCCTAAAATATTTTTCCAAATATAAGATATCGACTCAAAAGACCTGCTGCAATAGCTACCGCCCATTCCACAATGGGTTTTGGAACATTTTCTTCGTTAAGTATGAGCAAACCACGGATTATCACCGCGATAACGACGCCAGCTATTAAGAATGTAGCTTTCCCGAACGATATGGCAACGAAAAGTAGTGCGCGCTCGAAAACAGCAAGCCTACCGAATGGCTCTTCAAATAATCCTATTTCTGGTGCATTAGCTTTCATCTTTTTGACTATGTGAATGATGGTGGGGGCAGCCCATATCGCTATTATAGCGAGCGAAAATTGTAAAAAGGGTAATGTGTATCCATATCTTCGCCCTCTCGAGAAAATCCAAGCCAAAACCATTAAAAAGGCAATCATAATAAGCTGGAACAAAAAGAAGCTTACTCCTTCAGACCTTGCATTGTCTTTGGGTTTGCGAAGAAGCACAGTATCGAGAACAGCATGTGCGAAAACGACTAAAAATATCATCAGGAAAAGCACAGGCCTGTAGAATGCAGCCTCCCCGAAAACGGCAAGGTTAAGCAGAATAACAAAGACAATGTGAAGAAAGAATTTTTTGCCTTCAGTTATGTTGTAAAGCTGCCTATGGTTTCTTAGCGGGAAATCAACAAAAAGATGAGCTGCTAAAAGTCGCCAAAAAATAGCCTGCATAACAATACCCCTCTTTGCTAACTACTCGAAATTAAACTCAATGTTTCAAATTTTGCAAATAAAAAGGTTCATCGTTAAGATAAGACGGAAAAATTAATAATTTGGTAGGGGTTTGTGGTTTTCCTACTTTTCGCTTTTTAGAACCCAGAGCCTTATTTTGGTTTCTATTTCTGGGTGTAGCTTGATTTTTACATTATACACGCCGAGGCTGTCTATGGGTTCTTCAATTATTATCTGTTTTTTATCGACATTGAATCCCTGTCTTTGTAATGCATCAGCAATTTGACCCGCGGATACTGCGCCGAAAGGTCTGTCTTCTTCATCTGTTTCGACGACTATGTCAACTGATGTGCGGGCAAGTTTTTCGGCAAGCTGCTGGAGGTATTTTTTGCGTTTTTCCTCTATCGTAAGCTTGCGCTTTTTAAGCATTTCAATCTGTTTTAAATTGCTCTTGGTCGCAGGGATGGCAAATTTTTTGGGAATAAGATAGTTACGGGCAAATCCATCTTTTACCTCAACTATATCGCCCACATCGCCAAGTTTTGGGTGAGGTTGTATGAGTATTATTTTCATTTCGAACCTGCCTTTTTATCTGTATGTGTAAACTATGTAGGGTATTAGCCCAAGAAATCTTGCCCGTTTTATCTCCCTTGCAAGCCGTCTTTGATGTTTTGCGCAAACGCCCGAATTTCTTCTTGCTATGATTTTCCCTCTGTCGTTGACAAACTTCCTTAGTAGCTCGTAGTTCTTATAGTCGATCTCAAGCGTTGGGTCAAGGCAGAATGGGCAAGGCTTTAATTTTCTTATCGCTTTCTTTTTAGCTTTTTTCTTT
>JAGGRZ010000031.1 GCA_021159335.1 bacterium | reverse complement strand
CCAAGGAAACCATCGTGATATTTGTTTGAGAAACCCTGAATTATTGATTCCTCAACTTCGCCGCCAACTCGACAAACGGGACCTATTGAGGTTCCTTCTCGAATTTTTGCGTGAGGCATTATTTTGGTTCCATCGCCAATGTAAGCAGGTCCCAGAATGACTGCGCAAGGTGAGATTTCCACATTTCTGCCCACTATTACCGGTCCTTCGCTACCGTCGAGCACGGCGAACGGTGAAACAACAGAGCCTCCCCCAACGCGCACATCACCGAAAACGACCGCGCGCTCGTGAATCATGCCAAGACTTGCCATATTGGAAAATATATCTGCGAAATCGAGTGAAATTTGCCTGCTGTTAATGTGTATTATTTCCCAGATAGCCGAGGTGATGGTTACATTGCACTCTTTTTTTGGGAATCTTTCCACGAGCTGTCTGTATGAGTTCTCCGTTGGTGGCGAATTCATTATCTCGGCGATTTTGGCTAAATCCTCGGGCAAAGCGAATATGGCTACAACCGTGTCATTCGATACGAAAAGCGTTGTTTCCTCGCATTCGGTGAATTTAGCGAAGTCCTCTTTACGGGGAACAGCTCTACCGTTTATAAACAGCGCTTTCTCCGAAACATCTGCTGAAGAGAGCGGTTTTAACCCCTCCGATGATAGTTTTTCCCTAAGCTCACTTCTTGCCACCGCGAATATTGTGTTCTCGGGGAAGTAATGCTTTGCACGCTCAATAAGGTTTAGACAACCAATGCGAAGTTCGAAAACGGCGTGGGTAAGCGTCAGGGGATAATACTTCTCCCACAAAAAATCCTCCCACAAAACTGTTATCATATCATCACTCCTTGATTAATACTTTTCTGCCTATTACCTCGACTTTTCCTTCGGCGAACCACTGAAGCACCTCGGGGTAGAGCTGATGTTCCACTTCGAGAACGCGGGCGGCGAGTGTTTCTGGTGTGTCGTCGTCGCGAACCTCAACGCACCTTTGTGCCACCACTGGTCCGTGGTCGTAGTGCTCATCGACAATGTGAATCGTGACACCAGTGACTTTACAGCCATACTCTATGACAGCTTCGTGAACACGCATCCCATACATTCCCTTCCCACCGAAACTCGGCAGAAGCGCAGGATGAATGTTTACTATTCTGTTGCGATATTTCTGGATAACCTCAGGTGGCACTTTGCGAAGGTAGCCCGCAAGAGCTATAAAGTTCGCGCCGTGTCGTTCAAGCTCCTCAAGCATGGTTGAGACGAACTTGTCTCGCTTATCAAAATCCTTGCTCGAAAGATAGACGGCTGGTATTCTGTGTTTTCGTGCGCGTTCAAGCGCCATAGCATCTTTCTTGTTGGAAAGAACCATGACTATCCGCGCATCAAGTTTCCCTGCTTCGATAGCGTCGATTATTGACTGCAGGTCAGTTCCTCTCCCCGAGGCAAAAACTGCAATGCGTAATTTCTCGCCTTCCTCGTTCATTTTGCTCTTGCTTTTTTATAAAATTCTTCGGCTTCCCGCGACTTTTTAAGAAGCCATTCGTGCCTTTTTTTAAACCAAATTATTGTTTCCCTGAATTTTTCGGAAAAATCAGCGTTTGGTTCCCATCCGAGGGCTTTTATTTTCGACCAGTCAACGCAATACCTGCGGTCGTGCCCTGGGCGGTCGTCAACATGTTTTATAAGCGAGTGCGGTTTACCAAGTATGTCGAGAAGAAGTTTTGCTACATCTATGTTGTGCTTTATTTCTGATGCACCGATGTTATAGATTTCGCCCGGTTTGCCTTTTCTGAGGAGCAAAAGCAGTGCGCGACAGTTGTCCTCAACATACAGCCAATCTCGCATATGGAGACCATCGCCGTAGATGGGAAGAGGTTCGTTCATAAGCGCTAAAGATACGAATCGTGGAATAAGTTTTTCAGGATATTGATATGGTCCATAGTTGTTTGCGCTTCGGGCGATAATAACAGGCACACCGAATGTTACATAATATGCGTTGCACAGCATGTCTGCAGCCGCTTTTGATGCTGAGTATGGACTTGATGGTTTAAGAGGTGCACTTTCGTCGACGCATCCTTCGATGATAGGTCCGTAGACTTCATCCGTTGACACCTGAAGGAAAATTTTGGGTTTGAGTTCTCGTGCCACTTCAAGGAGCACTCTCACGCCCTCTACATTGGTTCTCATGAATGGTGCGGGGTCGTTTATCGAACGGTCAACATGGGATTCAGCGGCAAAATTTATAACCCAATCGCATCCTTTCATGGCGCGAAAGGCATCGTCAGGCTCAGCTATGTCGCCTTTTATGAATGTTGTTCGCGGGTCGTCAAGGACTCCTTCAAGGTTATCGAGGCTTCCAGCGTAGGTAAGCTTGTCGAGAATAACGACTTTCTCGATGTCCGGCTGGGTTATTAGCAGTCTTACGAAATTAGAGCCTATAAATCCCGCTCCGCCTGTTACCAAAACCTTGTAACTCATGTTGTCCTTTCTTGGGTTCAAAAATAAATTTAATCTTCGCATCGCGAAGCGAAACAAAAATCTTGACAAAACGGTAGTGTTCTTTATTGTGGCATTGATTCGCAAAGGAGGAGAAAGTGGCAGCGTATCTTATAGGCTACGAAAAGGGCAAAGGTGAAACGGAATCGTTCCTCGAAATCGCCGGTCAGGCTGGGAATTACTGCGTTATTACGAGTTCTCTCATTTTCCTGGACAGCGAGCTCGAGTTTCCTGATATAATCTCTCGTTTCTCGAGAGCTATTGACGACAACGGTGTTCTGTTCGTCCTCGACCTCGACACGATGGAGGTTGACGGCATAAACCTTCCTGATTGTATCGATGAGTTTCTCATGGCAGCCGAGGAAGCCAACTTCAACTTCGACGATGAGCTCGACGAGGGTTTTGCCGACGAAGGCGACGAGGGATGGGGCTCGTCTTTCTGATTAAAAGGCTAAATACAAACTCTATCCGGAACAGATTTGGCGTTAAGTAATAGACTGCTTTTTATGATATTGTGCCCTTATGTGCGTTACTTCATAAAGACTATTTTTTTCGTTAAAATCTGTGTTCCATCAACGAGTTTTAGGAAGTAAACTCCACTTGGCAGGTTCTTCGGACTCCATCGTATCCTGTATACATCAGGTTTCGTGAACGGCCCGAATGACTTAACTCGTCTGCCCCCAAGGTCGACTATGTATGCGGAAGCGTTGGGTGTGGTGGTGCTGAATTTTATCAAACACGAGCTGTTGAAGGGGTTTGGTGATGCTGTGATGTCGAGTGCTATTTTTGGTTTTGCAGGTTCCATAGTCCATGCTACCGAATCCTCGTAAACCAGTATATCGTCTATGTACCATCCTACCTCTGTTCCCGCAGCATCGCTTCCTATCTCGAACTTTATTAGTATCAAAGATTCTCCACCAACGCAATAAAGCGGGAAAAGGACTTTCCGCCAGTAGTCGCCGTTTGCTACTCCACCGAATGCTGGTTCGCCGCCTATGAAGGGATTGTGTGGACTTACTGTGCCATCATAGTTGCAGGTGGGATAAACCAGTTTCCATGTTCGTCCGCTGTCAGCGGAAACCTTCACATTGCCGCCATCCCACAGGATGTTTAGGAATTCACCGTTGAATCTGTACCAGGTGTAGAAAGTAACCACAGGATATGGTGACCGTCTTATGTTGACCGGCAGTATTAGTTGCCAGTTAACGCTGTCGTCATAGTCGCCGTGAAGATTGGTGCCCCAGCAAAACGAATCCGAGTAAGCATTCTCAGGGCCGACCATGAACTCGGGCTTGCCCCACTGCCAGCCGCCTATGGGTTTGGGTATCAATCCACCGCTGTCCTCATCGAAGTCGGAGAAGTAGAATATCGGCGACATTTGAAGATACATTTCGATGGTGTCAAATCGGTTTATCGTGAACGGTATCGAGTCCACCGCCACATAGCTCGAGCATCTTAGCTGCAGATAATGGCTGCCCACCACCACGGAATCGATGAAGAACTCTCCTGCAGTATTAGTAATAGCGTAACTGTTGGTTCCCATTATTCGAACTTCAGCTCCTGAATCGTTATCAGAGTATCTCAGGTCAACTTTGCCCTTGACCACGCCAAAAGCATTATGCAAACCGAAGTTATCGATATACCAGCCGGTGTCTGTAACAGTAGCATTCGAGATGAATTTGAATCTGCCCATTATCTCCATGCCAATGTAAGGTCTGAGGTCAAATGAGCAATACTCCCATCCATGAGAATGACCTGAGAATGCTCTTTGGCCAGCAAGTGGACCGCCGGTCATGACAACAGGATAGCCATCTTCCGGTTCAATAACCACCCATGTTGACCCCTCGTCAGTGGAAACCTCAAAAACACCACCATCAAGCCCTGTTTGCATGGAGTAATAATGCCAGAAATCCATAATGGGATAAACAGCGTCGAAAAGATCGAGGTGAGGGGTGTAAAGATACCATTCTGCGTTGTTGCTGTACATGTCGCTCATCTTCGTGCCCCAGATATAAAGCGGGCTTGGTATGCCCAGGTATAATGCTGACCACGATATGGGAGGAAATCCTATTTCCCAGCCCGAGTCGGGCACTGCCTTAAAGTCCTTTTCGTAAGGGTTTGCGAACCCATTAAAATAAGGCGGCGTCGCCACCGGGACCGCTCGAATTCTCACGGCAAGGAGGTCGTGTAGGTATCCGCCTGTTTGCGTCCAGATGCCAATCTGGATGCCATCGGTACCATCTCTGTTTTCCCAGCCTATCCTCGCCCTATGTCCTGGTGAGGCAAGTCGAGTAACCTGAAGATACTGAAGGATTATCTCCCTTCTTCGATAATCGAGAATTATCTGAAATGTTTGTTTCGGATATGTTGGGTAATATTCTGGAATGTCGATGTAGGAAACTACGAATTTATCACCAAGGTCCTGATAGTAGACCTGCCCAGTGTCGCTCATTTGGGGAAAGAGGTCTGTCCAGAATGCGGCTATAGTATTGTTAGGCAAGGTGGTGTGTGGTATGTCGTAACCACCTGCTGTAGTAGTTCGCCAGGTGCCGAGTGCAATCCAGCCGTTCGAGCAAATAGTAACGGTATCGTAGTCAATATTATAATAATTAAATGGATGGCTCAACCTGACGAGAGTGTAGTTATCGTCTCGGTAGTGAAGGTTCGTGCCGGTGGATTTTATGTCGATCCAGTTGAAAGTTGGTCCACCAGGTTCATCAGAATCTATCCATGTGTAACCAAATCCGTCAGGACCCCCTCTGCCACAGTAGGCTACCCCAAAAGCGAGGATGGTTAATAGTAATATAATTTTTGTTCTCATATTTAACCCCCGTTTCTTGCCTGCATTACGAAATTAAAGACCCGTTTTAAATTTTCAATATAAAATTATAACAATTTACTTATAACTCGCCACTATAAAACGAAAATTTGTTTTAGCATTTTCCGTTATGGGCATTATTTTTGCATTCTATGAAACCTGATACAATAAAACATGATTCTGATTATTTCGTTAAACTTGATAAGAAATTGGTGGAAGTCTTTGGGATACCCGAACGACACTGCGACGACCCGACGGGTTTTCTTGTTAGAGGGCTACTATCGCAAAACACGAATGACACTAATCGTGACCGAGCATACGAACGACTAAAAGAAAAGTTTAGCAAATGGGATGATGTTTTAACAGCTGATGAGGCTGACATAGCTGATGCGATAAGAGTAGCCGGTCTGGCTGAGATAAGAGCAAAAAGGATAAAAGGGCTTCTTATGTGGCTTAAAAAGAGGAACGAAGGCAGAATAGATGCCTCGTTTTTGCTTGAAATGCCTTACGATAAGGCTTTGTCGCTGCTTATTGGTGTGGATGGCATAGGGCTCAAGACAGCCGCAGTGTTTTTGTTATTTTGTGGTGGTGCCCCGCTTTTTCCTGTCGATACGCACATAAAAAGAATAATGGTAAGGCTTGGGGCTTTTCCCCCTAAAACATCGGCAGATAAGATGATAAGGGTGCTATCAAAAGTAATACCGAGTGATTTACATTATAGGTTTCACATAAATCTTCTCAAACTCGGACGAAATATTTGCACAGCACGCTTAGCCAACTGCGCTGAATGCCCGATATCGGAATTTTGCGAAAAAATTAATATTTAGATTGTTTTTCCGCTAACTTTAATTATTTTTTATCTCAAAACTTCATAAGGAGTGACACAATGGTACCGACGGAAGTAATAAAAGCCAAGAGGGATGGCAAGACGGTCGATGAGAAGGCGCTGCAAAGTTTTGTCAAAAGCTATGTCAGGGGTGATGTGCCCGATTATCAGATGGCGGCTTTTTTGATGGCAACCTATCTTAACGGAATGACGCGAGATGAGATTCTTGCGCTAACCAAAGCATATGTTGAAAGCGGCCGTCGTCTGGATTTCTCCGACCTTGGCGCACCCACCGTTGACAAGCATTCGACGGGTGGAGTAGGCGATAAAGTGAGCATAATGGTAGCGCCGATGGTGGCATCATGTGGAGCTTTGGTGCCTATGATTTCAGGAAGGTCTCTTGGTCATACTGGGGGAACACTCGATAAGCTTGAATCCATTCCCGGGCTGAGAACAAATCTCACATCGAGAGAGTGCAAGCGGATACTTAAACGGGTTGGGATGTTCATAGCTGCACAGACCGATGAGATGGTTCCCGCCGACAAAAAGATTTATGCCCTAAGAAACGCCACGGGTACCATAGAGTCAATCCCGCTTATTGTGGCGAGCATAATTTCAAAAAAGGTTGCTGAGGGTGCGCAATCGCTCGTTCTCGATGTCAAGTTCGGAAACGGGGCTTTCATGAAAACCGCAAGACAGGCGAGAAAGCTCGCAAGAGAGTTGGTGGCTGTGGGCAACAATTATGGTCTAAACACGGCGGCATTGCTTACCGACATGAACCAACCCCTTGGTATTGCGGTGGGCAATGCGCTCGAGGTGAAAGAGGCGATAAGCTGCCTTCGTGGTGAGGGGTGTCCCAAAGACCTTATGGATGTAACCCTCGCCGTTGGAGCTTTGATGCTAAAGCTATCGGGCATTACGAAGTCCGTGGTTGATGGGAAAAGAATGCTTGTCGGGAGCATAAACTCCGGTAGAGCGCTGGAGAGGTTTGCTCATTGGATAGATGCTCAGGGTGGAAATCCTAAGGTGGTGGCGGTAGAGCGCTGGAGAGGTTTGCTCATTGGATAGATGCTCAGGGTGGAAATCCCAAAGTGGTGGAAAACCTTGGTTTGTTGCCAAAAGCACCTGTGGTGACCGTGGTAAAGAGTGATGCTTCCGGCTGGGTTGACGATATAGACACATACAGGCTTGGAATGCTTGCGGTAAAGCTCGGTGCGGGAACTCTGGAGCTTGATGGTAAAGTGGACCATGCAGTAGGTATGAGGATTCTCGTGAAACGCGGCGATAGAATAGAAAAGGACGAAATCCTCGCTGAGGTTCATGCGAGAAGTAAATCTGATGCCCAGTTCGCAGAAAAGGAAATTCTTGAGTCCATATTAATAGCTGAAGAGCCAACGAGACCCAGAAAGCCAATAATGAACGCTATAACGCAATATGGTGAGAGAAGATTCCTGTGGGGATTGGACATAATATAAATTTTCGATATTGTCCGAAAAATCCGGATTAAATTCAGGAAATACATCATTTGTTCCTGTGGAAATTTCCCCCTATTTCTAATAATAGTTGACATGGATGAATATTCCGTCAATTTTAGTGAACTGAGTAATCAGAAGAGGGGGTAACATGTTTGCGAGAACCAGGCTGTTCGCAGTATTGATTCTTTTTGTCCTTAGTTTTTCCTTGCTTTTTGGGCAAGAAATTTTTGGTGAAAATGCTGGTGGCAAAGAGGTTTTGGGAGTACCCATCTCGTTCGGAGGGTTTTACAGGATAAGATATTACTACACCTCTACTCAAGGTGTCAGCCCTGCAGGTCCTTATGGCGAGCCACTTGTAGAAGGGGGAAAACTGTCGTTCCTTCTTAAGCCACAGGTGGAGATAATGCCATCCGAAAACATTACTATAGGAGCATATTTCAGGCTTACCAACATTGATAGAAGTATTATATGGGGTTCGCCTGATTATTTTACGAACATTCTGGTTTCTCCTTATTTGAGAATAGATTACGGCCCACTTGGCGTTGATATGGGCTATTTCCGTGAGCATATGACGGAGTTAACCGTTATGCGCTGGGACAAGGATGATAACCCGCCGGGGGCGGGTGGCGTTGAGGGAGAGTGTAGAAGTTGCGTGGGTTTGCCGGGAGAAATGTCTTTCGAGAACCTCGAGGAGATAGACAAGGATATAGGGCTTGAGGGCTTGAGGATTGATGTCTCGGTTCCCGTTAAAAGCGTCGAACTCGATTTTAAGTCGTTTTACGCTCGGCCAACAAAACAGGACGAACTTTGCGATGTCCTTACGAGACACTTTATTTGCGGTGAGCTTGGTGGTAATTACGAATCCGATGTTTTTTCGGGATGGGCACGGGTCAGGATGATGAACATCCAGGATGAACAGGGAAGCTGCGCTTTCAGCCTTAATCCTATGCTTTGGCAAAATGTGGCTTCAGGTGATTTTGGCTTTTCGGTTTACTGGGTAAAGCTTCAGGCTGAGCGAGCATGGTGCAGAACTAAACACAGACCAGTAGATAGGATAGGTGCGTGGAAAGTTCACGAGGGTAGGGCGTTTTTAGTTAGACTCACCGCAGAACCACAGGTAGGACCAGTCCTTTTGGGGCTTGACCTGGCAAAATTAAGCCTTGAGAGCGGCTATGATGCCGAATACAGAGCGCAATCGTACTACAGCGGTGAAGATGGAATTCGTGCTACCGTAAAAGGCGAAGCGAAATTCGGCAAGTTAGATTTAAATTCTGCGTTTTTCTACAAAGATGTCGAGAACGCTGTGAAACCTTTATCAGCTGATACGCTTAACATTCGCACTCTGGGCGTTAACATAGGTGGTGGACTTGAGATAGGAAATGTATACATTTCGGGGAGTGTAAGCGGTTCACGAGAGAAATCAAAGAAGGTTGGCGATGTTGATGATGAACAGAAGCGGGACATCTATGTTCTCGAACTTTCCGTGAAGCCTGTCACGATGATGACCATTTCTTTTAATGTTATGTACACCGAAACAGACGGCAACATAGCGCGAATATTTTCGCTTATGACATCGGTTGATTTTTGAGGAGGGTTCAATGACGCGCGATGAAGCCATAAAGCTCGTTAGTTCGCGGGTTTCGAACAAGAATCTTGTTAAGCACATGATAGCAGTGGGTGCGGCGATGAGGGCGTTGGCTCCCCGTTTCAGCGGTGACCCTGATCGGTGGGAACTTGCGGGTATCCTTCACGATATAGATTATGACAAAACCGTGAACGACTTTCCCAAGCACGGCATTCTGGCTTATCAGGAGCTTAAGGAACTCGGTGTGGACGAGGACATCGCCTCGGCAGTAAGAGCACATCCAGCCCACGAGGGTTTCGAGCCGAAAACTCCGATGGAATGGGCACTCCATATTATTGACCCGCTTACTGGATTAATCGTAGCTGCTGCATTGATGCACCCTACTAAGAAGCTTTCGGGACTCGATGTGGGGTTCGTTATGAGGCGTTTTAAGGAGAAGCGTTTTGCAGCTGGCGCCAACAGAGAGCAAATAAAACTTTGCGAGGAGAAGCTTAATATCCCACTTGAGGAGTTCGTTGGAATAGTTCTTGAGGCGATGAAAAGCGTATCTGATGAATTGGGTCTTTGAACAATATAGTCTCTGCGGCCGTTTTCCCGATTGCGATTAACAGTTGATAACTTAATGCGGGAGGTGGGACTTGAACCCACACGGGTTTTGCCCACTGGATCCTAAGTCCAGCGCGTCTGCCAATTCCGCCACTCCCGCTTACGGAATAAAAATATCGGGCATGGGGGCATTGTCAAGTGTGTCTGGTTGGAATATTGGGGATGCAATAATGGGAGGAGATAATGGGTGAAATGCCTTTTTACAGGGAGTTTCAGGGGCTCGACCCGAAAGTAAAACGGCTTGTAACTATTGTTATCGTGGTATCGCTTTGGATTCCGTTTGTTATCCACTTTGTTTTTAAGGTTCCATTGGGTGATAAGGATATTAATAACCCGATTGTAATAGCGCTTTGGGTGTTGGTGGGCTTGGGTGTACCGCTTTTCATAATAAACGGCGGAATGGAAACATTGGTTACCACGACGGGGATAAAGGTCAGGCAATACTGGATTTTTGGCACTACTATAAAATACGATAAAATAAAGAGGGTGACGAAAACTGAGATTAAATTTAAAGATGTCGGAGGTTATGGCTATCGCTACTCGCGGAAACTCGGCAGATGCTTCGTTTTGCATGAGGGTGAAGCGCTGACATTCGAACTTGAGGGACACAAGAAAGTAACTATTTCAACGGAAAATAGGGATAGATTGCTTGAAGCTATAAAAATGTTCCTTCCGGAAAAGGTTTTCAGGGAAGGCGAGGAAAAAGCGAAAAGGGTGAAATTCATGTAATCAAATTTTAAAGGTTTTCTTCTGATTCACATCACAAGCTTCCATCCTTTGTCGGTAAGTTTGAAACTGAAAATCCATACTCTTTTGTCGTTGTCGGGGTCGATGGGTGTTTTGTGCACGAAAAGCAAGGCGCTTACCACAGCTTTCCCGCGGATAAGGTCTTCGTTAACGCCGTATATCTGACCAAGGTAAACCTCAAGCCCCTCTTTAAGCAGCGAGTATGTTGAGTCAATCGTTATTTCCTTCATCCAGTTCGTATCCCCCATGCAAAGGGCATCCACGAATTCCATAGCGAGCCATTCAGGGGTTTTCGTGTCGATTCCCCATATTTGGCATAAACATAGCGCGAGCTATAGTGTAACGAAACGACACCGTGCCTTCAGTGTAGCGGATGCCGGGCCGAACATCGAAGTTTTTCGTAAGCGATGTCAGTATGGATTCGGCTATGGCGGTGTCGCCCCTGTGAAGGATGAAGAGCGCCGCTTTAAGCTGATTATCTGGCTGAACGAATGGCGCAAGTTTGACGGCTTTAACAAACTCGTTCTCCGCTTTGGACGAGTCGTCCCTCATTATTGAAAAAGCGTATTGATAGATGACATTAATGTTTTTGGGCTCGAGCTTTATCGCCCGTGCGAATGCCTTGGCTGCCTCGTCGTTCATGCCAAGGATTTTGCATGTTTTGCCGTAATCATACCAGTACTTTGCCGAGAGCGGGAAAAGTTTCGCAGAAGCTTTATACGATTTGAGCCTTTGTTGTGGCGCGTATTGCAGGTCGCCCCAGTCGTGCCTGATGCTCGCGTAGGTAACAAATGCTGAAGCAATGAATCCTATTGTGCAAAAAATGGTGAATGCGGTCTTCCATGTTTTTGTGAGGTAACCTTTATCCTCCAAGGCTATTTTGGTTCCCAGGGCGAGAATCACGATAAACGGCAGAGTGCTTCCCCAGAATGTCCAGTCGAAGTCGATTCCTATGTGAAGGGCGTATGCGAGTGTGCCGAATCCAATCCCCCAAAGAAGGAGGTCCTCTTTTTTTCGTGACTTTTTGAGGATAAAAAAGATGGGCACAAAAAGCGCTGCAAAGAATATCAACTGCAATTAGGTTGAGTGGCATTCAAACTTCAGCGGCACATTGGAGATATTAGCTGTGAAGGTGGGAGGAAAGATAATGGCTGCTTTCGAGGAAAATAGGATACGCCACGAGAAACGCTCCAGCACCAACACCGAGGAAAGGATTTTTCAAAAGCATTCTTAAGCCCATTCGTATCATCATTCTTCGCTCAAGTATAGGTTCCTCGGGGCTTTTTGCGGCTATTTCCTCAATTTTTGCGAAGCGACTTATGAGCCAATGCGGTGGAACTATTGCGGATGAAATGGCAAAGCCGACTATGACTATTAGTATTATTCTCCACAAATTCGCCGTGACGGGTTTCCGATAAAAGATTGTTGCTATTACGGCTGAGGTAGCGAATGTAAGCCACGCTCCAGCCACGCTCCTCGCGAACGGGTTAGGATAAGTGCTCCGAAGCCGAGAAAAAGAACCGTTAGGTAGAACGCTTTCCACCATTTTCCCCTTTCCGTGAGCCACAATCCTAAAAGCAACGGGATGAACATGGACACGAATCCCGCGGCAGGGTTTTTCCAGTAGAATGTGGAGATAAAGTGGAATAACATGTCGTGGCGCCCTATTATTATTCCCAGACGCGCACCAAGAAGAAATGCGTAACCTATAACTATCTCGATGGCAAAAATTACCGAAAGTATTCGCAGAAGATTCCTTATGTAGTCTTTTGGGATGGAAAAAGTTATAATCGCTAAAACCACAAGCGAGCCATTAAGCAGTATCCATCGTGCAGTTAATGCGGGCGAATAGCTTGATACGATAGTGATTCCGCCCCACAAAAGGTTTGCGAACCACAGGATAACGAACCAGGACGGTGGTTTTCCTAATTTGTCCTTTCTTGTTAGTATTATTATTCCCAGCGCCCACAGTGCCAGGGATGCGAGTTGCTTGGTAGCCTCGCCCATACCGCCGTTGGAGATGAGGGTAAGGAAAATGATGGCAGGTAGGACCGCTAAAAACGAGTAGTAGAGCGTTTTGTCAGCTTTTTTCGATAAGTTTTCTTGCATTGTGAAAAAAGTCTTTCTAAATAAATGTAGATTGTGTTAAGTTATTTGCAAGGAAATAGGAGGAGGTGGTAAGGGAATAGGTTTTTATTTCTCTTGACAGGAGGGCTTATCTTATACAATTTAAGAATTTGTTAGGAGCGATTTTTGGGGCGTAGCCAAGCTGGCAAGGCAGCGGACTTTGGATCCGCCATTCGGAGGTTCGAATCCTCCCGCCCCAGAGAATG
>JAGGRZ010000030.1 GCA_021159335.1 bacterium | reverse complement strand
GGTTCCCGCAAAAGGGGTGTTAAGTTTCCTATAATGCGTAAAAAAAGATGGGTGCAGTAGGAAACATTGACCCGATTTGAGGGGATTGCGACTAAGAGAATTTAAAATTTTAATATTTAGACAAAAAAGTGAGGTAGGAAACATTGACCCGATTTGAGGGGATTGCGACTATAACTTTTATTGGGTTTTAACACTATTTTTCTTTTGATTGTAGGAAACATTGACCCGATTTGAGGGGATTGCGACATTTAGGGTAAGTAACAAGCTAAGCAAGCTTGCCTGTAGGAAACATTGACCCGATTTGAGGGGATTGCGACGTAAATTGTCATTATTACTTAAATCAAGAGTACTCCAGTAGGAAACATTGACCCGATTTGAGGGGATTGCGACAGTTATCATTAACTTTCAGTGGGATTGTGCTCCATGGAAGGCAAGTAGGAAACATTGACCCGATTTGAGGGGATTGCGACGTAATCTCACTCAGCTTAAACGTATTACATAAAACAACATCGTAGGAAACATTGACCCGATTTGAGGGGATTGCGACCTCAATTTTTGTGTGTTCTTTATTACTGCAAAATTCATTTATGTAGGAAACATTGACCCGATTTGAGGGGATTGCGACCTACAATATCATTATTAACTTTATCCGTTAAAAATCTATAAGTAGGAAACATTGACCCGATTTGAGGGGATTGCGACCCAATGCCAAGTTTTTCCAGGAATTCTTTATCCTCGTAGTCTGCTGTAGGAAACATTGACCCGATTTGAGGGGATTGCGACTTATCCATAATATCAATAGTGCTCCAAGGGAGACATAAACGAGTAGGAAACATTGACCCGATTTGAGGGGATTGCGACACATTGAACTCCTTACTGCCTGTCAAATACAGAAGATACGAGTAGGAAACATTGACCCGATTTGAGGGGATTGCGACGGCGTAATTTCTTTGCCACTGCCCAAAATGCTTCAAATGGTAGGAAACATTGACCCGATTTGAGGGGATTGCGACCATTTTTCCTGCGATCGTCTTTTGTTAATGGCATACCCTGAACAGGTAGGAAACATTGACCCGATTTGAGGGGATTGCGACTAACAAACAAACCCTAGTAGGATCTACATGACAAACAAACGTAGGAAACATTGACCCGATTTGAGGGGATTGCGACAATCACGACCCCTTTGAGGCCGTTGATGATTTTTACTTCCACGTAGGAAACATTGACCCGATTTGAGGGGATTGCGACATATATTCTATATTTTCTTTATTCCCCTCAACAATGAAGAAGTAGGAAACATTGACCCGATTTGAGGGGATTGCGACCGCAGCCCTAAAGGGCTGAAGCGATTAGCGATTAGGGTTTAGTAAGTTAGAAAAG
>JAGGRZ010000029.1 GCA_021159335.1 bacterium | reverse complement strand
ATATGATAGCAAAAATGGAGACGCCCCCTGCGGGTAGTTGCGAGTGGTGCAGGTATCGAGAGGCGGCGGCGAGATACGAATAAATGTTAATAATGTCGGGGGGTTGCGCGCATCGGACAACGGTTACAGGACTGGGCAACCTCAGCGCAACCCCCCTTGCATGGCGAACTTGTGGAGTGAATGGAGCGGAGTGGAGAAGAGTGGAGCGTAGTGAGCGGAGGAGTTTTAATATCAAAGACTGATATTAACACGAATTGTGTGGTGCCCTGGCGTGGCGGTAACGGGAATTATGTATTTCCAGCATCAATTAGAGTTTATACTTTGCTGAAAATTTGTATTTCCGGCGTCATTTCATGTTAGTTCTTATATTCGCCGGAAATATGAGTTTTCAGCATCAATTCAGAATTATATTTTGCTGGAAATATGTGATTCCTGTTACCGCCCGAGCAGGGCACTATGCGATTCGTGTTCAGTTCAGATTTGAGATTATACGACGGAGCGAACGGAGCGGAACGTGCGGGACGCCTTCGGAACGGAGCGGAATGAACGGAACAAGTTCGCACTAGAGCGCCGAAAAAAAAGAGTTAGAACACATTTACAACAGGCTTACCTACCTGCCGTGCGTACCGCACAGTATTTGCGGTACCCCCGGGAGTGCCACGCCACACGGCGAGCAGAACATCACAGTGATTTACCATAACCATATTACGGCGCATGTACCCAGCCATAGAAAAACTGCGCTGGACGACAAATGTGCGAACAGCACCAGAGATAATGCGGCGCAGGCGTGCACGAGCGGAAGAGGACCACTTAGCAGTGAATATGCGGAATGGGAAGGGCAGGATAACTACATAAGGAACACCACAATCAGCGCACGCCTCAGCAGCAAGCATATCCACGCCAACCGCACCGCCAGTAATGCCGAGTACCGAACGGTGCCGACTGCAAATCTCTGAAAGATACTTCTCCAATAAGTAACCGACAGCAACCGAGTCCACATCCCTATGTCCAGTGAAAGCAACCTTGTACATCATACACATCACCTCCTAACGTAGTTTAACGGACTCACCGAGCTGCGGAGGTCACCCCACCTCCGCGACTCTCATCACTTTATTTATACGAGAGGAGCGGAGTGGCGCAAAAAAGACGCTAACTGGGCGCTATATTTGGCAAAAAGGGCACGGAGCGCAGCAGACGTTATGTCCAGAAATCCCGCCCGAACTCTGTCGGCGCACAAGCTTCTTTCGGAACTTATATTAACACGAATTGTGTGGTTTCGCCCAAAGTAGCACGAATTGTGTGGTTTCGCGCACAATCTGAGTTTATACTGTGGGGCTTTGCCCCACACAATTCGAGATTATATACGCGCGAAACTATGCGATTCGTGCTACGACGGCGAAACTATGCGATTCGTGTTTAGTTAAGTTCCGAAAGTAACACGCTCTGCGTGTTAGTGCGCCGGTGCACAGAGTTCGGCTTATACTGTGGTGTTATAAGTATAAGCGGGATTTCTGCTTGCGTCAGCAAGGGCTGCGCTCCGTGCAATTTTTGGCAAATAGAGTGCCCAGGAGCGTATTTTTTAGCGCTTACAACTGGAGGACTGACAGAACTGACAGGACTGTGATAATGTCGAGGGGCTTTATGCCCCTCTTGCATGGCGGGTGTAATACGAATTGTGTGGTTAGCACGAATTGTGTGGTGCCCTGGCGTGGCGGTAACGGGAATTGTGTGTTCCAGCACAATTCATTTTGATTATACTTGCTGGAATATGCGATTCCTGTTACCGCCCGAGCAGGGCACTATGCGGTTCGTGCTAACTATGCGGTTCGTATTACACCCGCACTAGAGCGCCAAAAAAAAAATAAACACGCCCCTTCACTGGGAGGGGGCGTTCTCTATGTAGAAATCTAACAAACTTTCAAGATCTTTCCAGAAGGTCTGTTTACCTCTGAATCTCTGGATTTCAAACCTGCGCAACCCCTGCTCAAGCTTAGTCATCGGACGACTGAGGTCATTGATGTTGATTTCCTTCACTCCCCACAACTCGCAAGCTCTGCACAACTTCGAGTCCAGCAGATTCTCCTTCTTCAGATTGTACAACTTCTGGGCGGTGTTCATCCACGAACTGAACCTCGTGTGCGGGAACTGCAAATGCGCATCATCTTGGCGGTAATCTGCAGGGTCAAAGAAGCTGTAAACCTGTTCCCATTCATCCTCGGTTATCTGCCGACTTTGTTCATACTGAACGCAAGGCAAGTCACACCTGCGCCACTGCCGTGGATGAAACCTTCCACAGTCAGAGCAGAACCAGTACTCCTTCCCCGTCTCGGCGAGCATATCATTGAACTCAGCGATAATCTCATCGTCGTCTTTACCGTCTGTATCTTCAAATCTCTCTACAAACCTTCTAATTTCTTCCACTTCCATAGGCATCACCTCCTAACAGACTTAAACGGACTCACCGAGCTGCGGAGGTCACCCCACCTCCGCGACTCTCATCACTTTA
>JAGGRZ010000028.1 GCA_021159335.1 bacterium | reverse complement strand
TAGAAAAGAACCTCGACCTCATAAGCGCCAATAAACCCTCTGAAGTTAGCGGACCGGAAAGCACGACCAACGAGGTTACCCTGCTATTTCGCGATGGGAAAACGGAGAAACTACCCGTTATGAGCAAGCGCCGACTCGCAAGAATCATAATGGAAAAAGTAGGGGATATGATAGGCTAATAAAACCCATCCTTTTAAAACTACGCAATAAAGACAAACTCCACGAACCATCTTAAAAGCTTCCGCAATCCTTAAGCGAACAAAAGCCCAACATTTCCTTGACCGTGGGCTCTACGATTCTATTTTTAGGCAAAAACGAAAAAGAAAGGAGAAAACAATGAAAAGACGAAGAGTGGTTATTATGGGTGCTGCAGGAAGGGACTTCCATAACTTCAATACCTACTTCAGGGACAACGAAAAATTTGAGGTCGTTGCTTTCACTGCTACGCAAATTCCTGACATAGAGGGGCGAGTCTATCCGCCAGAACTTGCGGGAAAATTATATCCTAATGGTATTCCTATCATAGCGGAATCCGAACTTCCGAGCTTTATCAGGGAAAACGACATTGATGAAGTTTACTTCTCGTATAGCGACATTTCGAACCAATATGTTATGGAACGGGCTGCATTGGCTATGTCGGCTGGCGCAAGCTTCGGGCTTCTCGGGCCAAAAGATACAATGCTCACATCCGAGAAACCAGTCATAGCGGTTTGTGCGGTGCGCACCGGCTGCGGGAAATCTCAAACCACACGAAGAGTAGCGCAAATCCTTGGAAAATTAGGCAAAAAAGTGGCTATAATACGCCATCCAATGCCCTACGGTGACCTTAAAAAGCAGATATGGCAGCGATTCGAAACTTTGGATGACCTCGACAAATACGAATGCACCATAGAAGAACGCGAGGAATACGAACCTCACATTATGCGCGGGAATATCGTCTGGGCAGGGGTCGATTACGGTGAAATACTGAAAAGAGCTGAAAAAGAAGCTGATGTGATACTTTGGGACGGTGGAAACAACGACCTACCCTTCATAAAACCCGACCTGCACATAGTGGTTGCTGACCCCTTAAGACCTGAAGATGAAATAACATATTATCCCGGCATAGTGAACCTTCGTATGGCTGATGTCGTGGTTATAAACAAAGTTGATACTGCGGACTACGAGGATGTTTTGATAGTATGGGACAATGTGCGAGCTTTCAATCCCAAGGCGACGGTTATCCTTGCGGCAAGTCCAATATTTGTGGAAGACCCTGATGTAATAAAGGGTAAGAAAGTTCTCGTAGTCGAAGATGGACCTACACTGACACATGGCGAAATGAATGTCGGCGCGGGATTCATAGCAGCACAACTTTTCGGCGCAGCAGAAGTTATCGACCCAAGACCTTACGCCGTAGGCTCGATCCTTGAAACATACGAAAAATACGAGAATACTGGTCCGGTGCTTCCTGCTATGGGTTATTCGCCCAAACAAATAGCCGAACTTGAGGAAACCATTAATAAAGCCGAGGCAGATGCAGTAATAATAGGAACCCCTATAGATCTCAGGAGGGTGGTTAAAATAAACAAACCTGCCACCAGAGTCCGCTATGAACTTCAAGAGATAGGAAAACCAGACCTCGAGGACATAATAAAGCAAATGGACCTTTAGAACTAATCCACGAAACTTTATTGGCACAATGCCCTCTACTATGCAAATGAGCAATAGTTAACTTGACGAAATTAGCAAAATTAATAATATTTAAATAAGTAGAAATCCAATCAGGAGGTAAATATGCCAAAGAAGACTTTTACCTTTATATTGCTTATTATATTAATTTTTCCAGCTATTTCGTTATCACAATGGACCTTCAGCTTCGACATGCGCTTTATTCCCGATACATGCAGACCGTCGATGCCAGCGGATTCCCTCTCCTTTGGAACAGCACCAGGTGCAACCGATACTTTTGATTCATTTGATATAGGTGCACCACCAGCATCTTTTCTACCTATGCCTTACTTTTACGCTCCTGGTCCTTTTATTTCGAGTCTATGGCGAGATATAAGAGCGCCTGCCGATACAGTAGTTTGGCAACTTAGGCTTTTCAGGTTCGACAAATTCGATACCGTAATAATCCTTTGGAGAACCGCAGATCTACCCTATACCTATGGTTACCTTCAAATAAGCACCGATTCTACCTTCAGCTCCCCCGTTGATATGCGCACCACAAGCTCATTCATTATATCTCCGCCAAGTTTCCATCTCGCATATTTCAGATTCATAGCATCACCATCACCTCCAGATACCCTGCCACCCTATGTTATCAATCCATTCCCCACATGTGGCGATACAATGGTTGAACTTGACCTTGATTCCATCTCAGCCGACATCATCGATGACGGCGTTGGTGTCATAAGAGACAGCATAAGAGTTACGGTTAACGGCATTGATGTCACCTCTTTCATCACGATAACGCCCATAACCCGCGGATTTCATATATCATATTATCCGACGACATCGCTACCGCCACTTACCAATTTCACCGTAATAATAAATGCAGTTGACGGTGTAGGAAACCACATGACATTCACCTGCACTTTCCGCACTCGACCTGCACCAACACCGAGATTCAAGATTTATGGGCATGTCTACGATTCAACCACGCTTGCACCTATAGAAAGCGCACTGGTAGTGTTATCATTGGGTCCCTTATCAATGTCGGATACGACTGATACTGCTGGTTACTATGAGTTTGATTCCATCGCGCCTGGAACCTATGGTATGACAGCATCTGCTGAAGGCTACTGGTCATCCCATGTTACAGTCACTGTTTCGGGAAGTGATGTCGTCCAAGACTTCTATTTATTGCCGTTAATTGTTCTTGATACGATATGCGGAAGTATTCGTGAAACCAGACCCGCAGATACATTAACTTTCCCAGTTCCAGGTGCAATAATAACTGTATCGTGGGATACATTTACAATAACTATTACCGCTGACTCATTAGGTAACTATTGCATTTACGATGTTCCCGAAGGCGAGACACTGACCATAATAGTAACTGACCCCCGTGGCTGGCTGTATCCCGAAACTATTTATGCAGACGCAGGAACTCTATCCACACCATTCGATATAAGACTTATGCCTATATACTTTGACATTTCAGGTAATGTCTGGGTTATAGATGATGGTGCTCCCACTGGGACACATGTCGAACTCGTTGGCGTCTCATCCTGCACAACTACTACTGGCGGCGCCTTCAGTTTCTCGGTGATTCACGGAACCTACACATTAATAATAAGCAGAGAAGGCTACTATCCAGATACATTCACCGTTACGGTTCCACCATCAATATCGATAATGGACACGCTCGATACAATCCCATTCTTCAATCCCCCACCTCCAAGAAACCTTGCTGCGTCACACAATATATTCGCAAGAATGGTCTGGCTTTCATGGGACCCACCGCTCGAACGAGGTTTGGCGGAACTTCGATACGATGATGGTCCTGTTCCCTTCGGATACTTCCCCTTTGCGATGACTGCCTATGGAATTAACAAGTATGGCGTTCGTTTCAGCATCCTCGATTCCTTGGAAATAGTCGGTGTCAGGGCTGGAATGTGCGGAACTGTGAACGCAATCTGCAACATATGCTCGTGGTCTGGCACAGCACCAGGCATGATTATGGCCGCCGATACTCAAACAAGCTACGAATCGCCCACATCACCATGGGTCAGCTTCGACTTCCATTCCTCACCAGTGTTTATTGAGGCCGGGCACGATGTGTTCATCCAATTTGAACCCATCCATGCAGGCGATAGTCTTTGTGTCCTTATTGATATACTGGACACGAATCTATACGACCCATATCAATACATCTATCATCCTATGGTGGGTTGGGTTAATCTTTCCGCAGCGACAGGTGGTGAGGCATCAGGGGTGGTTTTCGTCGTGAGAATCTATGTGCGATATGCTGGACATTTCTACGCTCTTGATGTTACCTCTGGCGGCACGATAGTATCCATAACCCCAATACTCGACTGGAAAGAGGTTGAAAAAGAATTCTTAGGTCGTTCTCCAATTATTCCTGACGAAAGCACCCCAACATTCTTAAGAACGCTTGAACTCTCATATCCCAGTAAATACCGAATTTATCGTTCCTTCTCGCTTTTTGACAGCGTCACTGCACCAGGCGTAACGAGAATCGCTGAGGTGGGCTGGGACACGACCTACTACTACGACAGAGATGTCCTGCCTGATACCAATTACTATTATCGTGTTACAGCAGTTTATCCCGGTGGAAGCGAATCCGAGGTTTCGAACTTTGCAATAGGAAGATGCGTCGAATACGCACCAGCCGCACGAATTCTCATAGTCGACCACGACGATGGCTTAATGCTTGCCGACAGCGGAACCGCACCAGAGGATAGCATGCTCGCAGCAATGCTCGATTCAATAGTTACTGGCATAACACCAGGCGACATCTATATCAGCCATCAAAACGAAATCCTGCAGCACTTCATACTTGTGGACACATTAACTGGCTTACCAAGATACGAGGCTGTATTCATAATATCTTCACCCCATAATTTCCGTTTTGGCGATAGAGACCTTCAAGAGCTCATGAGTTATCTGCGTTCTGGCGGCAAACTTTACATTGAGGGCGCGGATGTAGGCTATTTCCTCGACGGGACCGACTTTCTCGACTCACTCGGAGTATCATTCGCAGATGATGGCAGCGATTCGTTCAATGTGTTGTTCCTAAGAACCGCTGATACAGCATTTTTCGAATGGCAAAAATTTACTATCGGTTATTCATTCGGGACCACAGCTGACTTAACGAACGACGAACTTGAACCAATAGCAGGCACCGGAGCGAAAGTGCTTATGTATTCCTGGGGTGACACCACTACAACTACCGATTCCGTGGCAAGAGTTATCTATTATGATTCTGGCACATACAAGGCGATAACATCATCCATCTATCTTGGCGCCATGATCGATGGTGAGTTCCCGGCAACAAGGATAAGAATTCTCGGCTCCATACTAAACGCATTCGGTATCGCGAATACAAGAGTAGAGACCAAACTTAAACCCGAATACAAAGCTATATTGACAAGTTTCCCTAACCCGTTCAACTCATCGACCACCATAGAGTTCACGCTGCCCGAGGAACTCGGGACTCGAATAAGCATAATTGATGTAGTCGGCAACAAGGTTTATGATGCTTACCTCGGCAAACTATACCCGGGAACACACAGGATAATATGGAACGGTGTAACAAGCGATGGGCACGATGTTCCGAGCGGAATATACTTCGCAAGGCTCTTTGGCGACGGAAAAATCATCGCTTCCGGAAGAATAATACTCTTGCGTTAACGATGAGTTAACGCATTGCTGTGAAAGTTGCTCCCTTGGGTCGCTTAAATTAGGACCTGCGGGGTTTACGGCGCATAGCGGGGCATTCGGCGCCCCGCTTTTTTATTCGGAGGAAAATAGTTTATCAATTTAGTATTGTTAATATTCCAAGTTTGTATTAAATTTTTGTCCATAAAAAACCAAAACAAGAGAGGTGAAAATGCCCAACTCACCTGACTTTATACGAGTAAGCCTTGCAGCAGCCATGACACTTGGTCTAAGACCCGGTATTTTCTGGCGAGACGCAAAACTTTACTGCATAAACCTTCTAACGGTCTACGATCGCCCTTGTGCCGGGAACTGTGCATACTGTGGACTTCATCGACAACGAAGACCTCCAAAACATGCTCCCCGCGAAACTAAAAACCTCAACCGCCCGGATAAAACTTTCATTCGCGTTGACTGGCCTGCATTTCCCACAGAACTCGTTGTAGAAAGAATAGTCGAACACGAGCCCGAAGTTCCTATAAAAAGGGTTTGTATATCGATGATAACCCGGCGCGAAGCCGTCGAGGATACCATAACTATCGCAAAAATGATAAGAGAAGTGAGCGATGTTCCGATATCAATGCTTATAGCCCCCACAGTCATTCGTAACGGCGACCTTGAGCGAATGAAAGAAGCTGGCGCAGACAAAATCGGCGTCGCGATAGACGCCGCAACGCCAGAGCTATTCGACAGGCTCCGTGGCAAAGGTCAAAATGCCCCCCACAGATGGGACAGATACTGGCAAGTGCTCGAGAACGCCAGGGATGTTTTCGGAAAGGGTAACATTGGTGCTCACTTCATCGTTGGACTTGGCGAGACAGAGAAGGACATGGTTTACGCGTTCCAGCGCGCACGAGACCTCGGCGGAGAAACGCATCTTTTCTCTTTCTATCCTGAGGAAGGCTCGGACCTAGAACATCTCAACCCACCACCAATAGACCAATATCGACGAATGCAAATAGCAAGATTCCTGATAGACGAAGACATAGCACGGGCTGAGGATATGGAATTCGATGAAAACGGCAGGTTAGTCTATTTCGGCATAAGCAACAAACTCCTTGACGAGGTTATCGAATCAGGCACACCGTTTATGACCTCGGGATGCAAGGGCAAAGATGGCACAGTAGCTTGCAATCGACCGTACGCAAACTCGCGACCGGGACCAAGAATGCGCAACTATCCATTCCCGCCCACCAAAGACGACATTAAGCTTATCCGCGCGCAGCTCGAAACTGGTGAAGAATTGCCCTTTGAGGTCGAAATTTCATGAACGAGGAAATAGTCATAGTAGGAGCTTCTGTAGCGGGACTTTCTGCGGCGATAAAGTTGTGTGAAATGGGTCTAAAGCCGCTAATCCTGGAAAGAAAAACAGCGATAGGCTATCCCCTCCAGTGCGCTGAATTCGTTCCCGCGCTATTCGTAAACGAGACGAAACACATTGGGAAATTCATAAGCCAGCACACCAATGGCTTACGGATGCTGATTGATAATGGCAAAAACATCGAGCAACTATTCCTGCCATCACCGGGTTACATAGTTCACCGCGACAAATGGGAGCAATACTTAGCAGCGCACGCATTAAACATGGGAGCAAAGATTTTCATTGGCGAGGCGGTAACCAAAATTATCATCGAAAGCGGTAGTGTTGTTGTAACTACGACGAAAAGGACGATAAAAACCAAGGTTGTCATAGGTGCCGACGGACCAAAATCTACGGTAGCTAAATTTGCGGGGCTTCCCGAACAAAAACTCGTGCCGGCATACCAGTGGAGAGTACATTTATCCCATAGGCTCAACGAGAACATCGCGCTTTTCGCAAGCTGGATAAAGGGTGGATACGGCTGGCTTTTCCCAAAACTTAACCTGGCAAACCTCGGGGTCGGCGGTTATAACGCGAACCCGAAGCTTCTTATGAAGGTTGCCGAACGATTAGGCTATTTCCTCGGCATTGATAAATTCAAGCCTATCGAAATTATGGGCGGACTCTTGCCCATCGGTGGAGTACGCGAGAAAATAAGCTTTGATAGGGTATTGCTCGTTGGGGATGCCGCTGGATTTACGGACCCGGTAACAGGTGCGGGAATAGCCAGTGCGTGGGAAACGGGCGCATTAGCAGCAAAAGCAGCCTACGACTTTATTAAAAATGGCGTTCCGCTAAAAAGTTACGATGAACTCACACGCCCGCTTGCAAGAGCAATTGAGAAAAGTCGAGAAAGAAAGATTAGCTCGGAGGCAAAAATCCGTGAAAGCGGAGACATTAAAAGCGCAGTCAGGCTTGCTTGGCGTATCAGATGAACTCGCGAAAAAAATTCGCCAAAGCGCGCAGATATCGTGGCAAAACCTTGGCAAAAAAATCACTTTCTACCTGCCCGGGATGTTTAACCTGTATGGATTAACGGGAAAATACCCTGCCATAAGCGTTACCGGACATCACTGCGACCTAAATTGTAAACATTGTAAGGGGAAACTACTGCGTTCCATGGTGCCCTGCGCGAGCCCCAAGAAACTGCTCAAATTGGCTTCCAAATGGAGAGGGGAAGGTATAGAAGGTGTTCTTCTTTCAGGCGGCTCAACGCTTGATGGCTATGTCCCTCTTCAAAGGGTTCTACCCGCAATCCCGATTCTCAAAGAAATGGGCTTTTATGTTTCAGCGCACAGCGGATTCGCTACTCCTGAGCTTGCAAAAATGCTAAAACAATACGGTGTTGATCAGGTTCTTGTTGATGTAGTCGGCGACGATTGGGCTGTTCGAAACATACTTAATCTACCCGGAATCAAGGTGGTTCACAGAGCATTGGAAGCTCTTTACAGCGAGGGATTAAATGTAGCTCCACACATTATAATAGGTTTGTCAGGCAAAATAGTAGGCGAATACAAAGCCTTAAAAATGCTGGCAAAATACCCTGTTAGCATACTCATATTCGTAGTACTTATGCCAGACGTGGCGATGTCAAACATCATGTTGCCGGTTCCCCTTGAGGATGCACTTTCGGTTATTGTGGAGGGACGCCAAATGTTCCCAGACATACCTCACTCGCTGGGTTGCGCAAGACCACGGGGCATATATAGGCGAACGCTGGAGAAATGGGCATTAAGAGCCGGAATAAACCGGATCGCACTGTTCTCCGAGGAAGCAGTAGAAGAGGCGGAATCACTCGGACTCGAAATAAAATATGAGCTCACATGCTGCTCGGTGATGAAGAAATAATCAATGCTTGAAAAGCTATTCCCCCGGGAGGGAAAATGATTGTAAAAGACCCTGAAAATTGCAAAGAGATAGTGGCTAATGATAACTCATTATTAAAAGAGCTCCTAAACCCGCACAAAGAAGACCTGGCAATAAGTTACAGTCTCGCGATAGCAAGAGTTACACCCGGAAATTCAACATACCAGCACAAGCTAAGAAGTAGTGAGGTTTATTACATAATCTCAGGTGAAGGAGAAATGCACATAAACGACGAAGTGGAAAAGGTTCACAAGGGAGAGACTATCTATATCCCGCCCAATGCCGTCCAGTTGATAAAAAACACTGGCGGGTCAGATTTAGTATTCCTGTGCATAGTGGACCCAGCCTGGCGAGCTGAGGATGAGGAAGTGATAGAATAAACCGAATCTTAATTTATACAATGGTTATTATAAATCGAACTTGATTGTAATCCGAATAGATAGCTACCCAAATATCGCTGTTCCGATCCTCAATATAGTGGCGCCGTACTCAATGGCTATTTCCCAATCGTTGGTCATGCCCATTGAAAGATGCGGGAGTTCAATCCCGTATTTAGCAAGCTCATCCCTCAAGTTCCTTAACCCCTTGAAACAGCGTTCTATCACGGTTCTATCGTCGGTGTAAGGCGCCATCGTCATAAGCCCCAAAAGTTTTAGATTGGGGCAATTCTCGTTGATGTGCATCGCGAGTTCATAAACTTTTTCAGGCGGAATCCCTCGCTTGGTTTCCTCGCCGCTGGTATTTACCTCAATCAAAATGTCCTGCACAAGACCAAACCTTTCGGCACGAATATTCATAGCATCAGCGATTTTCTGGGAATCAATACTGTGCACTAAAACAAATTTCCCGAGGATTTTGTTTATTTTATTTTTCTGAACAGCCCCAATAAAGTGCCACCGTATATCGTTGGGCAATGCCGCCATTTTAGGCAATACTTTCTGGACATAATTCTCGCCAAAATCACGCTGGCCTGCATCATAAGCTTCTTTTATCGCGGAAACATCGGCAAGCTTGGTCACAGCCACCAGCGTTATCGCATCGGGGTCTCGTCCACAGTCCAAAGCCTTTTTGGCGATTTGCTCCCTAAGCTTAAGAAGTTTTTCTGCAACAATTCCCATATTATTTATTCGCTTCTTTGCATGAGGTCCATTATCTGGGTCAATCTCATCTTAAGGTCCTCGGGCAATGTCTTCTTTCTAAGGTTCTGAGCGAGTCCCTCCGCAGCCATTATTAGTTGTTCCTTTTCAAGAAGCGGGTATAGCGAAAGCACAACCAACATGAGTTCATGGTCGTTTTTGCACGATGGGTCAGCTACCAGTTCGAGCCCGAATGAGAAAAGTTCCTCGCCTATCTTCCGACAGTTAGCCGCATGCTCTCGATTAATCATGCAAGTCTCAATGAGAACCTTTATAGTTTCTTTGTAAACTTGCCTTAGCTCGACCGAGAACTTCTTTTGCCTTAATGCCTCAAGCAGGAGCGTGTAAAGTTTCGTGGTTTGAAGATACATATCGGGCATCCTCGAAATCTGCATTAATCTGCGCCTGAGCTGAAGCCCTTTTCTGGCAAATTCTATCGTGTTATCTATATTCTTGCGTTCAAACTCTATCCTCGCAAGCTCGTGATAGGCATCGGCACAAAGAGCAAGAAATTCGAAAAGTTCAAGGTCACTTTTCCTTTCGATAAGCAGTTTTTCCCACACTTCAATAGCATCTTTGAGCCAATCATAAGCCTCTACGAAATTCTCAAGTCTCGCGAGCGCAAGACCGCCTATAACCCTTGCTTTGAATAAAAGCTCAGCATGTTTATGATCCATGTCCCAGGATTTCAGGGTATTTATAGCCTCTTTGCAATGTTTATACGATTTTTCTGGATTCCCCAGCCCAGCATTAAGGTCAGCGCGACATATTCTCAGTTCGACAGCAGTGCTACGCCACAAATCAGCGCGCCAATGATACATTTCGCCCATTATCGGTAAGCTGTCCTCGAGTATGTTTAGTTTCGATTCCGCAAGACGATAATTCCCCTCGGCTACGAGTATTTTTGCGTTTTCCAAAAGTATCCTTGTCAAAAGCACAGCAAAAGAATCCACACCAGATACCCGCCATCTGTCAACCAGAATCGAACCCAATTTATCGAGCCAATCGAGAACCTCCTTAGGCGCAAATGTCCACAACCTGTGTCGAGAGATAAGATTTATTATGTCACCAGCCATAAGTATAACAGGAAGAAACCTGTGTTCAGCACCTTTTATTACTCCTAATGCAAGCTTGACCGCACTTGAAGCATGACCCCACGCCTTGGAAAAATCTTTCTTATCGGCAGCTATCCTGCAGTAATCAGTCAATATGGCTATTCTCTCTAAAGACGCTTCATCACTAAGTGCAGGCGACACACCAAAAGCAGCCACGGCAGCATCAAGAGCTCTGCTCATGGCTGTTTCCGCAGTGGTAAAGTCACCAAGTTTAGCGAGCGCCACTCCAAGTATCCTGTTGGCCTCAGCCCTGAGAAGCGTTGCTACTGAGTGCTTGCCTCCGCTATCAAGGACCATCTTCGAAAAACGCCTCAAAACCTCATTAGCTACTATCTTGGCGGAAAGATAACGACCAGCCTCCAACAAACACTTTGCCACGACTAATAAATCTATCGTATCGTTCTCCTTATCGCGCCAGAGAAGAGTTCGCCTCGCGAAATTAAGTATTCTTTCCCTGTCGGAGCGGGGTCTTACAAGGTCAATGAGCAAAAACCTATGCAAAGCTTTGAACTGCGTGTAGCCAGTGTTTTCAGCAATACTATCAGCAGCAAAGAGTGCATCCACGGCATCCCCAATAGCCCATCGAGCGGCAGCATCACGAAAATACCAATACACCATGGGTATTCCCGCGGTGAAATCGTGATTGGCAAACATAGAAAGCCTGTTAAGCTCGTCACCAGCAACTCTGTCAAAATATGGTAGCCCACCAAGCTCTTTTATGAACCACTTTTTCGCCACAGGATGCATAAGCACACGCCATGGCAACCTATCGGGTTTGTCAAGAGTATCAACGAATGCAGGCTCGCTGAAAAAATCTATTGCCGCCTCCTGCTCCTCGGAAAGCGTAAGAACGGTGTCGAGCGAGGGTCTGTGGCAAACCAATATCGACCCAATAAACCTTTTTAACGCAGGGTTCTTATCGAGAAGCTTTTTGTATTTTATCGTCCCGAGAGCAAGTTCTATTGATGTTTTTCCGAATTTACGCTGAATTTTTTTCTGCGATGGGCGCCGCTCTATGCCAAGAGAGTAGAGGTAGGCTCGCCTTTCGAGCTGTGGCAGCGGCTCAAGGAAAATTATCTCTGCAGGTATTCCGCCAGTTGGCTTAGGTTTGTGCATAGCCATAATAGCCAGAACGAGATTGCTGTTCTGTTTGAGCCTTAGTGCGTTAAAGTATGCTTCAGGATTTAGTTCAACATCGTCTATCATTAGCACAAGTGCCCGCATTCTGATACTTCTCAGCGCTTGGTCTATGTCCATGCCGAAAACCTGTGGAAGATACCATGTAAGCTCCTGTGGAGACATCGATATGAATTTTTTACCCCAATCGAACCCCCACAGTTTTCTGAATACCTCAACCCCATGCTCAACAAGTATCCTTCTCAGCCATGTGTCACCACCGGGTTTCTCAAGGTTTGGAAGGAACTTCAGGCTTGAAAAGTAAGTCATATATCTATCGATTTTCTCCCCTCTCAGATGAGCTATTCTGCCGAGGACGAATTCGGTTAACGGGAGGTTGGCTCGCCAACGGGTTATCAACCTCGTGTAAACAGCGTCAATAGCCTTGTCCCACTGGCTCATCGCAGGATTGGTCATTCGTATTATGAGCACGGGAACATCAACCCTGTCCCGCCAATGATACCTAAGATATTGCAGAAACCAACTTTTACCCACGCCAGGCTCACCCACCACCTGAATGATGGGCAATTTAACTCCCCTCCTTATGCTCTCAAGGATTCTGTCCACGAAAGCTATTTGCTCGCGTCGCCCGGCAAAGCGTGAAAGCCAGCCAGGCTCAGGATATGCTATTTCAGGAAGTGCCATAAAACCTACCTCTTAGTAAATACCTCGATAACTCCTCCTTCCAGAATTATAAAAAGAACTTTTCAGAAAATGCCTTTTATGTGTATTTAATCCGCGAACCTCAGCTTATTTATAACGAGTCCCGACACCAATTTGGGATAAAAATCAGTCGATTTCTGAGGCATCCTTTCGCCCAAATTAGCTATTTGCTTTACCTCGGAAACTTTCGTAGGATTCATGAAGAAAACGCCAATAACATCGGGGTCTTTCTCCATGTATTCAAATCCTTTTTCAGGCTCGCGAATGTAGTAAAGATTCCTTTTTTCTTCAAGCGCTTTAGCATCAATGCCCAATATATCCTCGAGTATTAGCTTATGTAGTATTGAAACATCGAGTCTTTTCCAGACCGAGGACACCGGCTTGGAGATAGCTTTATCCATAATGCTTTCGTCTTTAAGCACCAATAAATAGTAAGACTGCGCTTTTGAAGGAACGAAAAGAAACGCATGTTTGCCCTGCTCACCAAGTTCACGAAGTTTCTTCATTGATTCGTCAAAAACTTTTGGCGCATGGTCGGCACCGGGCACATCAATTTTTTCCACATCAAAATTCTCCGAAACCTTGCTTATGAATGCCTGAAGGTCAAATCCTTTTATGGAGTGAACGACTCTGTGAGTAGGAAGAACCACGAGACCCGGATTTTCCATACAGACGAAGGTCATCATCCTGTTTCTGAATGTTTCCGTCGCGTCCGGAGCAGGTTTTAAGCCCTTCTTCTCACATTCGAGCCAATAATTAACAGCTGTCTCATATCTGTGGTGCCCATCCGCAATGAAAAGGACCTTATCGCTCATCAACATTTGCACTTCCCGTATAACATTTTCATCCGTTACCGCCCATATATAGTGATTGTTGCCAAACCAGTCCCTCGCGGAATAATCAGGCTGTCTTCCCTCTATGGCAGCGGAAAGAACGCTGTCCACTTGATTTTTCGGGTCCGAATAGAGCATGAATATATGTCCCAATTGAGCACGCGTGTGCCTCATAGTATTAAGCCTATCAGCCTTGGGACCAGCGAGGGTTTTCTCATGTGCCTTAACGCCTTTCCCGGGTGGCTCAAGTTCCGCTAATGCGACAAAACCCTGCCTTACCTTTATCTCATCGCCGACCTTGAACTCCTGATGATAAACATATATGGCGGGCTTCTCGTGAATCTCCATTATCCCATCCTCAAGCCACCATTGAAGATAACCTGCACCCCGAGTGTATTGATTGTAATACTCGTCATCGTTGGGAAATCTTTTCCCCAAGACAATTCTTATGAAATTATACGGACTCCTTTTGTAATACTCCTCCTGCATTTCTGGGGTTATTTTATCATACGGCTGGGTAATAAGATTGGTCAAATCACTGCCAAATCTTGCCTTTGAATATGTTACTCCACGGAACGGGAATACTTTCGCCATCGGTTCCTCCTTCAAAAATCCTCGTATTATAATAATTAATCAATTTATCTCTGACAAACAAAATCCGACTTATTCGTAAACCTTCAAGAATTTCGACTTTTCGTGCTGCCACAAGAATCTCTTAAGAGCTTTTTCACGGGCAGTTCTGGACATTTGAATACCATGCTCAATCGCTTGGCTAAATTTTATCTGAAAGTCATCCATCTCATTTCCTGGATTAAGGAATATGCAGTCCGCACCATCTGACACGAATTCCTCAAATTCTGGAATATACGACAAAATAGGTATAGCACCGTATAGCATGTATTCGAATATTTTATTAGTGGTGGTAGCTGCTGCATGTCGCAACGCGTCTTTGCTGAATAATGACAATCCAAAGCGAGCATTGGCTATTTCCATCAGGGCTTTCTCATAGGGAATCCAATCAATAACCAAGTCAACCACATCTCTTGGAAAGCGGGAAATCAATCTTTCGAGGCGCTCGAGTTCACCGGGGTCAAGTTTGCCGATAATTTTGATACGATAGCCAAATTCGGGATTAGCCTTTAGGAATTCTGCGATACGCAACACCACATCGAAACCGCGTTTGGTCGATATTAGCCCAAGATAAAGTATTACTTTATCACGCGAATCCCATGGAATCACTTCTACATCATGGTTTAGTATTGGGAAATTCCGCACGAGATGAGTTTTCGCACCCCATCGAACAAATTTTTTCTTATTCTTTTCTGCTACCGCAATAACAACATCGACAAACTCCACCATCGAGCGCTCATAAAAGTCAACTATTCGCTCAACCAATCCTCTCAAAAATCTTGGCACCCACGGTTTAGCAGCTATAAATATTCCGAGTGGTTCCTGTGCATCGTAAACAATCTTCGCTTTTGGTTTGAAAAACCTCAAAAGCGGCACCATCCACAAAAGCTCACCAGTGCAAATCTGATACGCATCAGCATTAATCTTCATCGCCTTAACAAGCATCACCACGGACTTCGCAACCCTTAAATACCTGTTCCCCGGCTTTCTAACTACAACCCATTCTAAATTAGTTTCGGGGTCAGGTGCTGGCTCGTTAGTCATCAGAAGAAACACAACCTCATGCCCGGCAGAAACGAGTGCCCGTGCCATTTTCCAGTAAAGCCTTACATCCTTGGGTGGATGATACGATGTTAAAAAACAAACCCTCACAACTTATCCCCGACTATTTGGTCAACCATTTTATTGAAATCGTTGGCGAACCTTTCTTTGGAAAAATTTTCAAGAATTTTTCTTCTCCCGCTTTCAACCAAACTACTCATCAATCTCGCGTCATTGAGTATAGACAGTGTAGTTTCTGCCATTTTTTTCGGGGAGGGTTCGACCAATATTCCGCCAGCATTATTTCCAAGAATTTCTTCGACGCCCCCACGGCCACATGATACCACCGCCGCACCCGAACATATAGCCTCAGCGACCACCCTTCCAAAACCTTCATAAGGGGCAGTATGAACAAGAATCTTAACCCGCCTAAGATAATCTATCGGGGAGGATACCCAGCCAGTAATCGTGGTCTTATCCGCGAGCCCGAATTTTTCGAGAAGCCTTTTAAGCCTCGCTGTCTCCGGGCCGTCGCCTATTATGAGAAACTTTTGTTTCGGGAATTTCTCAGAGATTATGGAAGCAGCATAAACAAAAAGTTCAGGACACTTTATTTTAGCCAGTCTGCCAAAATAAGCTATATACTCTCTATTTTCGTTGTCAACTAAACTCCTCACAAATTGCTCACAATCTATAGGACTATAAAGAACAAAAGCCTTTGGAAGTTTTAATTTATAATAATTCTGGAAATCAATAAGCAGGCGCCTTGAAACAAAGCAGAAGGCATCGGAATTCTCCAAAAGATATCTCACAAGGATTTTCGCTAAAAGCTTGGTTTTTCGTTTACAGAGCATCTGGAACAGAGGAACAAAAGGCTTATTGTGTAATTTCGCAGCTTTGCCAACCCAATACGACAGGACATCGGCAGCAGATACTATAATGTCAGGATTTTCCCTCTCTATTATTGGCGAAAGTTTCTGGGGCAGCTTTTTCAGCGCAATCACCTGCTGGGGCAATTTTTTCGGAAAAGGAAGGTCCAAAAATATCTCCTTTGTAAATTCTATAGGGACTGAATCCTTAAGCATGCGCACAACCGTTATGCTATGGGAATCCTTGAGGGCTTTAACCTGCTCGACAAGTTCCGTTAATGCGCCGCCGGTTTTAGCACTTGTAACAAATAAAATATGCATATCAATCGAAGTTACTCTGACTGAACTCCAAACTGAATATAGGATTAGAATATTGGCGTTGCAACATGTTCCCAAGAGAAGTTAACGCCCAATGATTAGCGGGGTAAGAATGCAATTCTTCCCTCAATCTCCGGCGAGATCGGCGAGTGCAACCGAATGTAATTCGATAGAATATCTGTAGCCACAACAGTCGTGTGTTCTATTTCTACATCACCGCTCACGAACATGTAATATCCATCGCCACCGCTCGCTGTCCAATCATTCACGAGAACCGTGTATATTTGCGTTGAATCAACATCAACCCACGAGCCATCCTTAAGCACTTTCATGTCAACTACTCTTTCACCGTAGTTCAACACCTCCGAGACTCCTCTTCCCGAGTAAACCGCACAAAACGGCGCTTTAGTGGTATCAATGGTTACTTTCAGGTTACCAATCTGCATAAAACCACCCGTTGAAGCCCGACACGAATCGGGACATCCATCACCCGCTATTCTTAATGCCGACGCAGATATCTCAAGCACCTGTTTTAGCTGAGCACCTGACATTCGGGCGATTATAACTTCGTTCCTGAATGGGAGCATTTCATTCACCGTTCTCATGGTGATCGCACCAGCAGGATATACCTTATCACCTCTAATAGAACCACTGTTAACCAGCGCTACATCCGCCTCGCCAAACCACTCCAGCCACGAGTCAGCTATAAGATTTCCAAGATTTGATTCTCTGCTTCGTATAACCTCCTTTCGCGCCTCAAGTGCTACAGTCGTTGTCCCTATCGTTTGTCCAAGGCTTTCATCGTAAGCAGCCATATATTGATTCATAACATTCCTGATTGTAGTATCGCATCCAACAGTGGAGTCGAGCAAAATCGTTTCCCAGTAAGGGTCTTTTATTTCACCGTTTGAATACACAAATCTAAGCACACCGAGGTATTCACCTTTAGAGCCGTCCTGAACGATTATCGTATTACCAACTACTTCATAAATATATTCGTGGCTATGACCACCTACTATGATATCTATCCCATCAACCGTTGAAGCAAGATTTCTGTCAAGCATAGTGCCTATATGGGTAAGAGCTATTATTATGTCGCATCCCTGGTCCTCAAGCTTTTGGACCGCGCTTTCTGCCGCCGAGATATAGTCAACATTAACACTCACCCCGCCACCGGGTGGATTGCAAACGCGGGAAAAATCAGGGGTCATTAGACCGAAAATACCTATTTTTAGTCCATTAATATCCTTAACAACATACGGTTTTACTAATTCGTTCAAATCTTGGTCATCAAAAGAAATGTTGGCAGAGACCACATCGAAATCGGCAAAGCCAAGAGCATGTTTATATACCTCAACACCAGCATCAAACTCGTGATTGCCAGGAGTAACAACATCATAACCAGCCATAGAAAGCCCCTTAACCTCAGGTTCGCCTTTAAACACATAAAGAAGCGGTGGTATCAGGTCATCACCCGAGGAAAGCAACAGCGACACATCAACCTCGCTGCGCACCTTCTTAGCGGCGGCAGCTATCCTCTCGAACCCCCCTACTATGATATCCACTCCATTAATGGTCGTTCTAAAAGAGACAATGTGGCTTTGCAGGTCAGCAGTAGTGAGTATGGCAACAGTTCTTTCGGTGGGTTTTGTTTCGCCCTTGCAGCCGAGGAGAAGAAAAGAAACAGTAAAAATCCAACAAAATATCACTTTAAATTTCATCACTACCTCCGCCCATTTCACTACGACAAAAATAATGAGGAGAGTTGCTCAACTCAAGAGTAAAGCGGGACAGGATTTTTAATTAACCATTTAATTTATTCCCCGTGGGAATGTCGAATAGGTCTTACGACTTGGTTCTTCAATAACAGCAACATCACAATCTTCAGCTTTCAATTCCCCGTGGGAATGTCGAATAGGTCTTACGGGGGTGGTCGAATTGGAAGGTTAAGTTACACGCCAGTGTTCTTTCAATTCCCCGTGGGAATGTCGAATAGGTCTTACTTTTTTTATCCACCGTCTGACCGTGTTTGGGCTTTTCCCTACTTTCAATTCCCCGTGGGAATGTCGAATAGGTCTTACGCCATTATCTTTATGTCATACTGCTCATCCCTAGCTGCTTCTTTCAATTCCCCGTGGGAATGTCGAATAGGTCTTACTCTTTTATTTTACCGCCCGCTGCAGCAGCCCATATTATATTTCTTTCAATTCCCCGTGGGAATGTCGAATAGGTCTTACGAATCCTGATGCTGTGGCACTTATAAAGACTGGAGTCTTTCAATTCCCCGTGGGAATGTCGAATAGGTCTTACGGAATACATTTCTTAAGGGGAAAAGAACTTGACAATTTCTTTCAATTCCCCGTGGGAATGTCGAATAGGTCTTACCGCACTACGACCCCGTAGATTGCGTCTGACGGCGTTTTACTTTCAATTCCCCGTGGGAATGTCGAATAGGTCTTACATCCATTGGTGTGCAGAAGCTAATGGGTATGTGTGCGACTTTCAATTCCCCGTGGGAATGTCGAATAGGTCTTACTTTTTTGCTGTTTCATCTCCGCATGTGAGTGTTATCCCGTCTTTCAATTCCCCGTGGGAATGTCGAATAGGTCTTACAAAAATCATACTTATATTTAATAGTGGAAGAAGGAAGGACTTTCAATTCCCCGTGGGAATGTCGAATAGGTCTTACCGAATCGGGAGTTATACCTTTCGCTTCCCATTTATCTATTTCTTTCAATTCCCCGTGGGAATGTCGAATAGGTCTTACTTGGTCTAATCCTGGTGGTGATTATACGGGTTCTTATGCCTTTCAATTCCCCGTGGGAATGTCGAATAGGTCTTACAAGCCAAACATATCTATACAATCTTGACATCTGAAAAACTTTCAATTCCCCGTGGGAATGTCGAATAGGTCTTACATCGTTATTTCACCTTCTCGATACAATAGGAGCATTAAGTATCTTTCAATTCCCCGTGGGAATGTCGAATAGGTCTTACTCATTTATCGGCAATATTCCTTCACTCAACTTATCTTCTTTC
>JAGGRZ010000027.1 GCA_021159335.1 bacterium | reverse complement strand
GCCCCACTGACTGAAAATGCCCCCTCTTCTCATACCTCATCACCTCCATTAGACTGTTGAAACTCTCAACTAAATTCGTCGTGTATATAAACCTCCTTATATCCCCCGGATACTTCAAGAAAGCAAGATAGCTCCCCGCCTTCCTCATTAAAATCTCCATATACCTCGGATACCTGTCTCTGTACCTCTCACACAACTCCCTAAACTCCTCTAACCCCAACTCATAATCCGGTGCCATGGCTATCCTCTTGAGCCCCATAATAAATTCCGATGCATCCTTCCTCCCTAAGTTCCTCTTTATGTTCCTCATCAAATGCACATAACACAACTGATGATCACTCAATGGAAATACCTCCAATACCGCATCCTCCAACCCCTTGAAATCATCCGACACAACCAAAAGCGGCCTCTTTAACCCCCTGTCTATCAAATCCCTCAATACCTCTAACCACATTGACTTACTCTCCTGCCCAAACCTCACATAAAACCCCAAAAGCTCCTTCCCACCCCCCAAATCTATCCCCACTACCACATAAACCTGAGCTTTCCTCACCCTCCCACTCTCCTTCACATTGCACCCATAAGCATCTATAAATACCGCCAACCAATCGGACCCCAACTCCCTCGCCTTGAAATCCTCAACCGCCTCCTCCAACGCCACCCTTATCTCCTCTATATCACCCTCCGAGTAAAATAATCCCAACCCCCTTAAAGTCCTTCTTATCTCCCCCTTCGAATATCCATTGGCTATAAGCGAAATCAATAGAGCCTGATACTCTGAATCTGAACGCCTCCACCTATCTGGCAAAATAGAAGGTCTAAATTCCCCATCTCTGTCCCTTGGAACCTTAAGATCTAACTTAAAAGCCCCGGTAGTCAGTGACCTGTTGTAATAACCATTTGCCTTGTTCGACTCTGCGTTCTTCAGATAGACATCCCTTTCCGCCTTCATAAGGGTGTCTAAGAGCATCTCGAGGAGTGCCCTTATAGGGGGACTGCCTTTTTGCTCTTTTTCCTCAAGATAGGACTTGACAATTTCGGAGATCAGTTTATCCTTATCAACGGATTTCATGGTATTTACCTCCGTTTTTGGGGGTAATTATAGAGGAGTCCCCTGTTTCTACGAAACAGGGGACTCCCTGTAAACCCTTTAGCTTATCTCGGTTATTTTCTCCAGACACAATATTTAGGTTACAGCC
>JAGGRZ010000026.1 GCA_021159335.1 bacterium | reverse complement strand
ACGGTTCAGCAAATTTCCCCGGTGGAAAAACAATGTGGGGTCGCAATCCCCTATTAGCCGAGGATAGGTTTGAAACCCTTGAACCCGTAAACCCCTGAATACCAACAATTTACAAAGCCGTTTTTCAGTATCCCCAAAAATAAGCGGGAAAAATCCGCTTGGGAAAAATCACAAGAACACCTAACATCTTGTCCTGCAACAAGTTACAAAAATTCCGTAACCCCCATACTTTCTGAGACACAAAGCCACCGGAAATTTTTTGAATGTTAAATTTTCAAAGACCCTTATTAATAAGGGATGTTTTGGAACGCTGCGCAAGAATTTTCTGGTTTTTTGGGAAAATTTTTTTCGCGCCCAGAGGGACTCGAACCCCCAACCACCGGATCCGAAGTCCGGTGCTCTATCCAGTTGAGCTATGGGCGCCTAAATCTAAAAAATGAATATAACGAAATTTGTAAAGCAATTATAAAATCTTGTGCGATAAATGATATCTTTTAAATTTACCTGATGTAATAGTGTCGAAAGGGGAACGGATTGGTGAGTTTTCGCGCTAAATTTTTGATTTTATCGCTTTTTTGGTTCGTTTTTTCGGCTGTCCCCGCCGTTGAGGGAATTGAACCACCACGAGAGACTCCAAAAGGTAAAATCACCGTTAATGAGGATTCCATAGCCTCGTTGCGCGACTTCAAGCCACTGATAAAAAGCTCTTTCGAGAGGTTTCTCAGGCGGGAAAAGAGATTCGCGAACAAAAGAATGTGGCTTAATGCGAGCAACAAAGATTTTTTCGGCGGTGGGGCGATAAACACAAATCTTACGAGATGGTATCTCTCAAACGGAATGGACAAGAGGGCATCAACGCTTTACTTCATCGACCTTGAGGGCGAATTCCGCAGGGAAAAGTTTGGCGTTAGAACGGCTTTTTTCGATTTGGTCGCCAGATACCGCAAGAGGCACTATCTTTCGTGGGCGCCAAGGCTTATTTCAGCGGCGGTAGAGGGTGGAATGATTTTTCCGTGGCGAAGCGGCGTTTTCTCGATAAACGGCTACGGAGCATTCGCGCTAAGGGATTGGTATCCTGTGTGGGGCGATGATGACGCCACCATGATAGGAAGGCAAAGCGAGCCGAGCGGACGCATATCAGCAAGGGTTCATCAGCGGATAAAGGGTGATTTCGGCTTGGTTTTTTCGGGGGGTTATGCGGGATGCGGCTTTGGCGAGGAAAGCGACGACGAGAATGTTTACAACGCAGCCATTGGCGGATTTAAAATTTTAAGGTTCGGCATCCTTAGAGCAGGAATTCAGCATGTGGGCAACAGCTATGATGAAAAAATCACGAGGCCATTTCTTGAATTTGAGTATGCAACGCCTATCCTTGGGATAAGCGCGAAATACGGCGCCGATGCCAGCGTGGCACCTTTGGCTAAAGTAACAATTGATGAGCCAACGGTGAGCGTGAAACCGGGTGTGCATGAAATGGCGGAATCGCTATCGATATCGATAAAATCTCGGTTCAAAACCATGATGATAAAATTTAATGGAGTAGCAGGAAAGGCGGACAAAAGGGCATTCGTCGAGAAAGATACGAGCTGGGGTTTTACAGCAGACTGCGATAGGGTAAACATCCTTTACGGAAGCTTTACTCTTGAAAGCGAGCTTAAGAAAGCGGGGGTGGATATAAGAATTGCCTTGAAGTCGATGGCAGATTATTCCTCGTTTTCGCGGGGCGGCTGGGTCCCGTTGAAACCGAGAACAAAGACTACCGCAAAAGTTTTGGTCGCGCCTACGGATTGGTTTTCGGCGAAATTGGGCGTTACCTATTGCTCGGGAATGTTTCTTCGTCGAGGGGGCAGGTGGGTTGATGGCTTTTGGGACATATCATTAGGCTTTACGGTAAAATGGAAATTTATTAATGCGACCGTAAATTTGGACAATGTTCTTGGGGCACGAGAATACTATCCGCCTTATTTTGTTTATAGCGGTCCCATTTATGGCATTAGATTAGAACTATCCGATTAATAGATTTTATATCAATAAGTTACAAAAATTCTCTAAATAATTTAATTAAATACTTGCGAAAACATATTTGATTATATATAATTGTAGTTGCGATGAACCGAAAACATTCGGCATACAAAGCTACAGCTTTTCTTTTCAAATATCCGAAAAGAACCATAATTCAAATTATTTCTTTTGCCTTCTTCATTATTCTCGTGTTTTTCGTCATTGGTCCTCATTGGGTGCATACCATTTGCCCCATAGCATTTTTTGAAAGCCCATTGCTTTCGCTTCTTAAGGGCACTCGAATTTTTTGGCTTGCTGGCATTATTTTGGGTGCATTGGCGATAGCTTCAACGATAATTATCCCGAGACCTTTTTGCGGCTGGGTTTGTCCCGTGGGTTTTGTCGCTGATATTTTTGGCGAGCTTGGCGAAAGATTGCACATCAACGCGAAAAAAATTCCCCATTGGCTGAACGAGAGGATGAGATACTTTTCGTATGGAGTTTTGATTTTCATTGTTGTCGGAACTGTTGCCACTGAGCGGCTATTTTGCATTCTTGGCTGCCCAGTTTATTGGAGCTGCAATGCTTTCAAAATGAGCGTGCCACCTGTTACTTTGGTTTTGCTTTTATTTTTCGTTTTTGTTTCGCTTCGTGTAAGAAGAGGTTTCTGCAGATACATATGTCCATTTGGTGCGCTTATGGGGGTTTTCGTGCCGCTGTCCCGTTACAAAGTAAGGCTGAACCTTGAGGTATGTAAAAACTGCTATGTTTGCCGTGTTTGCCCGATGGGGATTGACATAACAAGGGAGCTTACCGTAAAAAGCAGCCACTGCATAAGTTGTAACGAGTGCGTTTTGTCGTGCCCTTTGAATGCGTTGTATTGGGGCAGGCGAAATCTATAAAAACGGCGGGGGAACGATGAAAGAAAGAGTGCTAATAGTTTGCGACGACGATTTAACCGCTGAGATGCTCGTTAATGCGCTTGGCGGCGAGGAGTTCGAGTTGATTACTACATCGGAAGCAGGCGAGGGGCTTTCCCTTGCAAGAAGACTTGACCCAGATGTCATTATTGTGGATTCAGGTCTGGGCGGTGGTCGAGGAGTGGAGCTTTGCCAATCGGTTAAGTCCGAAATAGCGTTGTCTCACATACCTATAATTCTGCTCGTTGCGAACGCGAGAAGCTCGATAAGGCTCGAATCATTCAGTGGAACGATAGATGACTTCATACTAAAGGAGCAGATTTTCCACCCTAATTTCTCGTCGTTGATAAGAAATGTTATCGCACGAGTCGAGTTAAATGCGAACATGAATCCCTTGACAGGTCTTCCCGGAGATGAGATAGTTAGAAAAAGGATAGTTTCAGCGCTAAGGAGTGGCGAGCAATTTTCCGTTGGCTACGCCGATATTGATAATTTCAAGCCTTTTAACGATGCATACGGTTTTTCGCGAGGTGATCAGGTTATACTTATGGTGGCGAGGACGCTTAAAAACAGTCTCAGGAAGTACGGCACTGCTGGAGACTTTCTCGGCCATCTTGGCGGGGATGATTTCGTGCTCGTGGGAAACCCTTATACCATGCGCGATGTCGCAGCTGAGGCTATAAGAGTCGTAAGGCAGAACGCACCAGGTTTTTACGATAATCGTCACAGGCAAATGGGCGGTATTGAGGGACTCGATAGGGACGGCAACAAACGATTTTTCCCTTTCCTAAGCCTTACTGTGGCTATAGTTGATATAGATGCCTCATATGTTAATCCAACCCCTGAACAGATAACACGGCTTGCTGCAAAGATTAAGAAGCGATTGAAATTTTTGGGCGGCAATACTTTTGGAGGATATGAAGTGCTTCTGAGAAATTAGATGATATTATAATAATGTATGCGAAAAATTATATTGACAAAAATTATGCTTATCGCAATGGCTTTGGGTGCTGATTTTACTTTAAGCCCTGACTGGCATCTTAACGATTTGTGCGAGGAACTTGAGCTTAGAGGTATAGTCCCAAAACTCCCTGAAGTTAAACCGTATTCATCGGATGTTCTTTTGGCTGCGTGTAAAGCCAATCCCCATGCTTTTTACGCTCGAAGGGTTTCGCGATTGATAGATAGGAGAAGCATCCCTGATGTGGGCTGGATTTATTGGACACCTGGTGTGTGGTTCGGCAACAGGTGGAATTCGAGATTGAGGGAGTTCGGCAGAATGAATATTGGCGTGGGAGGAATGCACTCTGATTTCACCATACTCGGAATTTATCGACTTGATAGCGGATATTACTACGACCCCGAATACTTTGGGGCAAGGTGGGAACGGATAGCAGGCAAAGCCGACCAAGTTTATTTAAGGTGGCGAAAGGGTGATTATTATGTTCAACTTGGAAGAGATTACCTCTCCTATGGGCTTGGTGTGGCTCTGTCGGGGGCAAAGCCTTTCGAGATGGCACAGGCTAAATTTCGACTCGGAAAATATGTTAACCTTCACTGGTTTATCGGGCAGCTCGACGAATATGTTGAATGGGCTGGAACGACCAAGGTGATTTACAACAGGTTTCTTGCCGGGCACATGTGGGAAGTATCGGTAGGACCTGCTAACCTTTCGTTCTCAGAGCTTATGCTTTTTGGTGGTGTTGGGCGGCGGGTTGAGATGTATTATATGTTGCCCCTTTTTGAGCTTCATGGTGAGCAGCTTAACCACAGGTGGGACGACAATACCGTGTGGATATTAAACGGCAAGCTTCTTTTGCCACCTGTAAGACTTAGAGGGGAGATAGTGATTGATGACTATCAAATAGAGCACAAAACACCGGGGGACAGAGAGCCGACGGAAGCCGGTCTTGCAGCACAGGTTGATTACGGCTTGTCCTTTAAAAAGTTGTTCTTAACGCCAACGGTAAGATACGAACTCGTTTTGAATAGAACCTTCAATCAATCGAAGCCGTGGAATAGGTATCTCTACGAGGGAAAACCCCTTGGAGCACAGCTGGGAAATGATTTTGATAAAATAAGTGCTGGTATAAAGTTGTTCGGCAAGGACTTCGGCGGCAATCTTGATGTGTTTTATATAAGAAAAGGCGAGGGCAGGATTGACGACCCATGGACTGAACCTTGGCTTGACGACCCGAATTATAAAGAACCGTTCCCCACTGGTGTTGTCGAAAAGAAAGCTGGTTTTAGCGTGGATCTGTTTTATGATAGAGGTTTTTATGAGAGCAAAAATTTTCAATCCGATTTTAGTATAAGTTTATCGCTTGAGTATTGCCGTGTTGCCAACGCTGATCATATAGAAGGTAAGGAGAGAAACGAATGGAAAATAAAATTTGATTTGGGTTTGATCCTTTTTGGAAAGGGCTTTTAATTTCGCTTGACAAAGCAAATAATGTTTCTAACTATAATAAAAATGTTTTAATAAAAATTTGATGATAATATTCAAAATTGGCTTGACAAGAAAGGTGTGATGAAGTAGATTCTTCAAAAGATTCAGTTGTGGAGATTTTGTGTTCTTTGATTAATGTTGTTATGATTTATTTTGGCGATGTGGGGCAAAAATTAGTGTAAGGAGGTAGTATAGTGGATAAGGAGAAATTTGGTGGTTGTGAAGGTGTTAATGAGAGTAAAACCATTTTCAGAAAGGAGCGCGGTATGAGAGGGAGAGGCGCAGTTGTTCTGTTGTTAAGCCTTATGGTGCTTGTTGGCACCCTATTCGCGCAGGGGACAGGCAGTGATTGGCAGTATTTCAATGTGTTCAACCTGGTGGATGGGGGCTATGGTACAAATATCCCCAGCAACTATACTACCGATTTCAGCACAGTAACATCGTTCACCCCTGCAAGACCACACAGCTGGTCCACATTCAAGCTTGACGGAAGCCACACCGAGGTAGGAGTTTACGGACTTCCTGGTGTTGATGCGGTAACATGGATGGACGAGGAACTGATAGGGCTTCAGTCCGATAGAGCGGTGCTAAGGTTAGATGTGCTGGCATCCTCGCACAGAATATACATTACCGCCATAAAGCTCACCATCTGGGGGAATCAGCACTTCGACCCCAACGAAGACCTGGCTCCGCTTAAGCCCGAAGACGCAAGGGAATTCTTTGGCGTTTCAGCGACTGAGGAGGACTACTACACTGGCGTTCAGTTCTATGTGGATAGGGACGACGGCATTCCTGCTCACGCTCCTCTTTGTGATATCTTTGATAACTCCGATATAGCGGGTCTTCCTGAAAGACTTCTCGATACTGCAAGGGCGTATTATGTTGACTTCTCAGTTCCTTATGACCCAACCACCGCGGCGGAGACCTTGACATATGACCCCGACGATCCCACCGACCCAACGCTTAAGTGGATAAAGGTCGGAACTGCATCAACGCCGCTGGGAACATACAATAAGTGGGTCGCCATATTCCCGTTCAGAAACCCGATAGCGATACCACCACAGTTCTCATGGACAGGTAAGAACCTTCCGTTCAAGAGGATTTGGGTGGTTCTGCGCACCATCGGCTGCCATGATTGTGAAGATACATTGTATGGTGGCGGTATTGCTGGTATAACTGAGGCCGACACATTCTTTGTGGGTATCGATTCCATAGCCGATATTCATTGTTACATTGACGATGCCTATCAACACAAATCCGTCCCGCCGCTTGGTCATGTTGAGGTTACACCGAACAATCCCGACCCAACCAATCCTCTTGCTGAGCGTTGGGCGAGCGCTGAGTTCCTTTATGGTATAGAGAACTTCCCACCGCAGATTTACGCACTTTATCCAAGCAATGTTGTCGGTTCCAATGGTCCGCATTCCGATGCTATCAATGTTGACGGCGTTGACCCGACCTATGGTGGCATTCCGGGTTCTGAGTATGAGTGGGCATCTGAGCCTTCAAGGCCAGCCACCAACGACTTCTATATCTTCACTGCTGATTCGACCCAGCTTATCTCATTCATGGCACAGGACAGGCAGAGTTGCATAGGCTCGGTGGTGGTCGAGATTCGCTATCTTAACGGCGGAAACTTCCCGTGCAGAATAGACTCCATATTCTTCAGGAATCCTCTCGAGTTCGGTCGGGATACGCTAAGAAATGGTGGTCATGGGCTCGGCTGGGAGGTTTACATAAAGGCTGACGGCAATGATGACGACTGCGTTAGTGACCCCGCACATACCACGCCTCGCTGGGGTAACTTCTATGAAGCTGGCGCAGTTAATGACCTTGGCGGATGCGGTATAGATTCGTTCTGGATTGCTGTCGGTAATGATGGTCCTTCAACTGTGGATGATTATCTTGACCCATTCCTTGACGGTGCTATAGTGAGGGTTTCAGTAAGAGTATTCAACCGTGCTAACGGCGGTCCGAATTGGTATTCCGATACTTCATGGATATTCATCGTTGACCTTTCCGGTCCTAATGCTGAACTCGTTTGCCCCAGCACTGAGGGCCATGATAATGAGACAAGAGCCTACAGAGATTACGGCACAGCTGGTAATTTCAACAGAGCCGATGAAATTGAGGGTGCGCCCGTTCCTTATGTATGGCTTGCAGATTCCCTCCCCGTATTCACCATAGAAGTTTATGACGATTACGCAAGGGTTCACGATGTTACCAACCATGGAACGAAGTACACTGGCGGAGCAGGTGGTTCAGGATTCAATCAGAGAGACTTCGAGATTACATTCATAGTTGAGCGTCAGGCTACTGGTTCTGAGGCTGGAACATTTATGCCTGCTGCGACATATACGCTTACCGTAACGGAAGATGATATGATTAAGTGGTATGATGCATGTTCTGGCGACTCGATTCAGGGCGTTTACTTCGATGAGAACGACGAAGGCACGGGCGGATATCTGTATATTAACTTCGAGCATCTATATCGTTCGCCATACAGAACGGATGCCTCGTTGTTTGAGCTTCAGTCCGGCGATAAGGTTTACATAATCGCGACGATGATCATGGACGACCCCGACTACGGTCAGGGTAGCCAGAAAGATACCGCTATCGCATACGGCTCAATAGACCTTTATCCGTCCGATTCCTGGTGCTCCGCTGGCGGAAATGACCCCAACTACGGAACCAAGACGTCCTTTGACAATCATGTTCCTCTTTGGAGCGTGACCTGCCCTGGTTACACAAGCTACAGCCCTGACACCCTTGGAATAGTAAGAATAGACCTTGTTGGACCGTATGCGCCCACAAGCAACTATTATCCGCCTCATGGCTGGGTGACATCTGACACCACACAGGTGATAACTGTTGACCTTTATGACCAGATAGGGTTCGATAATGTCGACAACCCGACTTACTATAAGGATAACCTCGGAGACTTCGGTCCAAGGTTCTATGGTGTATCAGGCGTTAATGCGGACTCGATAATAATGAACATAAAGGTTCGCGGTTGCGACGGCACATGGCATCCGTATTACGGTGGTCCTGAGGGCAGGAATTTCGTTATAAATCGTTCAGGCGTTTATCCGACGACACATCCAGCGAGCGTTCCTAACCTCGTCGTCGAGAAGATAAGAATGCACGACTCGCTCTACAGCTGGTGGGGCACAAGAGTCGTGTTTGACCCGTATGCAACAAGGCCGCTTCCTGGTGCTGCTGCGTTCAGGTCGGGCGATGAGGTCTGCGTGACAGTATACGCAGCCGATAATGCCTACACCAACTGCACGATGGAGTGCGGCGGATTCGGTCCATGCCCAACCAGCGTGGGTGGCTGCACTGTCGTTGGTTCCTATGCAGGCGGTGTAGAAAAGTTCAGGTTCACACATTATGTGCCCGGCAACAACTGGGCTGAGGATGTGGTTGACCCTGACGGATTGGTTCTTGCGCCAAGACAGGTAGCGAGATGGACATTCTATGTCGACGCCGATCCGCCACAGTATCAGGTAACCGAGTTCGACCAGTGCCCGTTCGAGTGGAAGTTCAAGATAACCGATGTTGCTCGCCATGTTGGTCCAAGATGGTGTGACGCTCATGTTGCCGGCATGGGTGCTGTCGATGTGAGAATAATTACCATTGACGACGAGGACTGCGACGAAACAGATGGCATTCCTTATAACATAGATACCATATTCATTAATGACCTTCCGGTTGGCGAGGAAGCTTTGGTTTATCACGACGCTCATCTTGGAACCTACTTCACTGCGTACTATGGTCACGGAATGGATACCTGCCGCTGGCTGCCATGCTGCAGTGATGCTTACAGAGCAGATAGATACTTCTATGTGAAGCTTGAGGAAGATTCACTTGATCCTGAGCGTTCCGCGTGGCTTAAGCTCTACTGGGGAGATGGTGATGAACATAGCTGCCACTTCTTCGAGCCCGGCGACAGCGTTATAGTCGAGATTTATGCTGGTGACGCTGTTAACACTCCGTGGTTCCCCGCGACCGAGCGTCAGGTCAACTGGCGTGGTCCATATCTTGGCGGAACCGGCGGAGAATATTATGAGTGGCATCATGAGTTCGACTGCTACACCGGTGGAACATATCTCAGCTCTGATGATGCTATACAATACATGTTCTTCACATTCTGGCGTACTGGTGAGCACTCCTATCAGTCGTTCTTCGGCGATACGGTTTACAACTACGAGTCCGGCGGAACCACTGGCGTTAAATACATCTACAACGACTTTGAGAACCCGAACTGGCAGCAGGTATGGACCGAGGCTGTTAAGATTAAGCCTGACCTCGAAGTAACAGAGGTCAACTGGTTCAACGATGAAGCTTATGATGACTGGGTACACGGTGTAGATTTCCATTATCCACCTGACCTTCATGGTACATATTACAACCTTGATGAGGTTACGAGCGAGACCGATCTTTCCGATATGGACCGTGACCCGTATCTTGGTAAATATGCCAAGGAACTCAACTTCATAACATTCGACATACAGACATGCACCGATTCGATAGTTTACGAGCATCGTGGTGGAAGCCATCCTGGCAGCGATTCCGTGGTTAATCACTCGCCGTATGCTAAGGTAGAGCTTTACGACTCCACCGGTACGCTAATCTGGAGCCGTGAGGACTGGTATGATGCTGACTGCATCGCTTGTTGGCTGCAGTATATCCCGATGAGAGATGGCGTGCCCTACGGCACAGATGGCTGCATCGACGGCGGAAGGCTCATAATCGGTCCGCTCGACCAGCTTATGACATGCGACACGATTTACGATACAGTGTACATCTTTGGTGCGGGTGGTTATCTGATACCAGTCAACTTCATTCCTCATGAGTACTGCGGCTGGCCTGCACCGAGAGATTGGGAGCTCCTCGTTGAGCCTTACCTCGATTCAATAACCGGTGATACCATTGGTGTTATTCATCATCTGATTCCGATATACGGTTACCGCAACAAGGACAGCATCGTTGTTACCGTCGGAATCCACACCAGGACACCGAATATGTTCGGTGAGGATACGCTTTCGGTGTATCATGAATACAGATGGGATTACATAATAGATATGGAGCCGCCCACTGGACACTTTGCTCCTCTTGTAGCGGTTTCCGGTTATGATGAGGTTAACTGCGTTGCTCGCCACAGGAGCAACTATAACATAAGGGTAAGACTTGAGGCTATAACTGACGATGGCGTCGGATGCTCGGGTGGTGGAACCACTGAGGGTTGGACGACACCGTGGCCACTGCCAGCAGTGGTGCCTTACTCCGACACGCTGGTTTACGAGTGGCATCCAGAGCTCAATGAATATCTCGAATTAAGATACAATCCTGGCACTTACTACCTGTTCACCAATGAGTCCTTCGTTATCCACAACTGCGCAGATGAGACTCAGATAGCGAGAACAATGAGGCTTGTCACACCGGTGCAACTCTATCACGGTATCGACCACAGCGTGCACCCTGAGGTCGCAGAGATGACAACGATAACCTACGACACGCTCTACATTGCGGATTCTATGTATGCTGTTGCTACCATTCAGGATAAGCTCGGTAACAGCGCGTTCGTGATGTCCGACAAGATGGCGCTCGATAATGGTCTGCCGGAGATTAAGGGTATCGCGTTCTGCACCGCTATAAAGGATTCAGTTACTGGTGAGATTCTCGACTTCAACTGCTGGGATCCGAGCCTGTTCAAGGCTCCGTGGCTGATACCGACTCAGGACAGCCTTATAGGCGTGTACAACTTCTCACCGCCTGATGAGCCTGGTGCTATATGCACGGTTTATGTGAGAATATGGTTCAACGATAATATGGATGTCGGAGAAGAGCTTGGCCACATGGTCAGATTTAGACCTGAAGGCTGGACGCACTGGTTCCCTGTTGTTCCTATAGAAAGCTATGCAAGGTTCTTCCCGCTTGCCAACATATATGCTGATTACGAGCATGTCGCTGGTGGTCCGCTTTATAGAAGCTCCGTGCCCAGCAGTGACGAAGAGGTAGGAACTCCTGGCGCTCTTACGGTTGAGCCAGGATGGAATACTGACAGAGAATGGATTGGTTACATGATTATAGCTGGCGGCGGACTTATGGACGGTGTTGCGGAGATAAGAGTTCAGGGCTTCGCCGACAATGCCGGCAACGAGATGCTGCCTCATGTCTATCCGTTCAGGATTGAGACAAGGTATCATCCGCCGACAATGGGTTGGCCGGTAACCGAGTTCACATCCGATGTTTCTGAGAACGATGCTTGGGAAACTCCGTACGGCGGTGGTGCTGGCGTGGTAACATCCTATGAGGGCGGTGGACTGTTCGGGCTTATCTCGCCTATCGGAAGATGCAACGACATATTCGCATACGACTTCGACCCATCAATTACCGACAGCGTGGTGTTCGATGTCTACTTCCACACCGTTGCCTGGGGCGACAGCGATGTTCCGACAAGACCTGGTGATGCTTACCACTTCGTCATAGACGATGTTCCGACATCGCCGTATGTGTGGTATAGCTATCACTACGGAACATATGCCGCTAAGCTCCCGTGCTCCATATTCGACATATTCACCGCGGCTGCCGGCGAGGAAAGCCTGTACGCTTCGATAGTGTTCAAGGTTTACTCGAGATTCTATCCTGGAGACTATGTTGCGGATACGGTTCTCAACCTGTGGTTCGACAACAAGGTTATCGAGGGCGGAACCGATGTATACCTCACGAGCGACTTTGACGGCGACATTCCGATGGGAACTGATAGACTGATATTCCTGCCGACCACTGAGAAGATAAGATTCGTTATCACGGGTCCTGAGATCACCAGAGTTGACAAGATTGGCCTTGCCTGGATCGACGAGGTTACCGGAGCTATCTATCCTATAACTGACCACACACCGCCTTACGACGATGATTTCATCCGCGTGGATGAGGATCCGTCAGATGGTCTGTGGTATGACCCGACGATTAATGCGATAATCTACGAGTGGGATTGCGCTGGTGAGCTTATTCCGGGACTCTACAGAGTGAAGGTTTACGGAATTAACGAGGTTACCAATGTTTACGAGGATGACGGCGTGGTTACCAGCGAAACCTATCCGCATACCTTCATGTTCACCCGCGGCAACATACAGATTCCGCGCGAGGCGTTCCTTGCACGCGGCGACAACTTCGTGGATGCTATGAAGAGAACGTCCTGCAACTATCCGAGCCAGCCGTGGGCTGACGATATCTATCCGTGGCCTAACGAGGATAAGTATCCTGACTGGCCAGGCTGGGTATACATCACACAGTCGATAATCGAGGGTCATGAGCACCTGCATAAGTTCCAGGTCATAACATTCAACAATCCTGACCCGACATCCGGTATTACTGACCCGCTGATGCACTCTTACACTGAGCAGGGTGGCTATCCTGGCGATTCAATCTATGTCCTGTTCGAGCTCTTTGAGGATGACCTTATCTACACCGACAGTGTGCTGCTGACCATCGAGGACGAGTACGGTGGACCTATAAGCGGTTCCAACCCGGTTGTTCGCCATATGTTCTATCTGCCTGATGATATCGTAACATTCACCGATTGCCTCGGTGATACGCACAGATATCTGGTTTACAACTGGGTGCTCGACGACCAGGATAACCGCTTCGATGGTCCAGCTAAGATAGTGTTCACAACATACGAGCACGATGTGGCGATGACATCGGTTTACGCGACCGACCACCCGACCTATGTGCTGATTGATACATATGATCCTGAGTATCGCGTGCAGCTAACCAGAGTTAGTGGTGCGCCAATGATGACCTGCATCTCCGACTCGCTGCCCGGTGAGACTATCTGGGTCACAAATGCTGACACTATCGACATATATATCTACTGGAGACAGACGATATTCGATCAGGCTGTTGGCGCTGAGGACTATGTATGCTACGACGACAGCACCTACGGAAGAACATGGGATTACCTGAGAATGACCATAGATGGTCCGCCTCATCTCGGATTCCACACTGACGATCCTAACGACATGCTCGATGCAAGACTGTATCACGCTGTCCATACCACAGACGACCTTCTCCATCCGTTCTGGCATCAGCCTGACGGCGGTTACGATTCCTATCCGCTTCCGATGTACTACTTCGCGGATAATTCCTACAAGTATCGCTGGGCGGTAGCCTCTGATCCTGCTGGTAATGGTCTTGCTATGATTCTCGTCAAGGGTCGCGATGTCGCGGGTAATGTTCTCGACTACGATGAAGCAAGATACTCGAGGTCCTACGGTAAGTTCGTGCTTATCGATACTGATCCGCCTCATGTAAATGGTGGTCAGATAACGCTTACTTCTGGAAGCATCCAGGGTGATGCGGGCGCGATTACCGATAACCTGCTCGGCAGAGGATTCCGCGATGTCCTCAACAATACATATGTGTATGTAAGCATCTACAGCCTGGATATGAGCACGAAGTATGCGGACTCCATACCTACTAACGATGACGGTTCCATAAGTGAGGCTGCAGTGACACTTACCGCAGGCGATACAGTCTATGTGTGCGCCACAGACCTTGCTGGCAACACCGGCTGCGACAGAGTAGTGGTAAGACCTGAGGTCGAATGCTGCGAGTGGGAGCTTTGCCCAGGCTGGAGCTTAGTTGCTCTGTCTGTAATTCCGCCTGACCTCAGCAAGAGCACCATATTCGGCACAAGACCAGTATTCCTCAATCGCGGTGGAACCTACATCCCGGCACCTGATCCTCTCAGAATCGGCGATGGTTACCTCGTGATGTCCAGCACAGCGGATACCATAGTGGTCTGCGGTGATCCGGTGACTGAGTTCACCGTTGACGACCTGCAGCCGTCCTGGAACTCCATAGGCGCTATCTGGGGTGATGTGCCTATATCCAGAGTCGATGTGACGCCTCCTGGTGCCATAAACATCACACAGACTTACTACTACGATTGCGCGGCTCACGGTTATGTGCCGACCAACACTCTCCATCAGTGCCGCGGTCACATAATCTGGGTTAATGTTGCTCCGTGCACGCTCACAGTTAGCTCAGCCGGTAGCGGACACTCCTCGTTCAAGGCTTCGCCGGTTACAGCTCTCTGGGATGCTGACCTGATTGTTAAGGCAGGAACTATTGCGAAGACACTCGTGGTTGGTGCTGCCGATGGCGCCACAGACATGCTTGATGAGGGTGTTGATAAGCCGGCACTTCCTGCTATGCCTGGTGAGCCTGAGGTCTATCTCGACAACCACATGGAAGTTAACTACAAGCCCGAGGCTGATAAGCTCGTATGGAAGCTCCATGTTATTGACAAGGTTATAAGCATCACACCTGACCTGAGCAATGTTCCTGAGGAATACGATGTGTTCATCGTTGTTGACGGCAACAGAATCAACCTCAGAGAGGCTGGTAGCGTCACGCTTACTGAGGGCAAATACTTCATAGTGGCTGAGAAGAGAGCCGTTCCGACCAAGTTCGCTCTCGGCGGAAACTATCCGAACCCATTCAACACTGCTACTGTTATAGCGTACGAGATTCCGAAGAATGCTCATGTGAAGATCGAGGTATTCGATGTTACTGGTCATAAGGTCAAGACACTTGTTAACGAGGAGCAGACTCCTGGATTCAGAACCGTTGTCTGGGACGGCACCGATGACCTTGGAAATGAGGTCGCAAGCGGAATCTACATCTACAAGCTGACATCCGGAAAGTTCGTCCAGACCAGAACGATGATGCTCTCCAAGTAATGCGAGGCTTGATAGGGCTGGGGCTCCCTTTGATGGGGGTCCCGGCCCTTAAGGGCAAGGAAAGAGAGTTTGAAAGGAGTTTTAGGAAAACTTTTGATGGATTTTTTAGAATTTTTTTAGGTAAAAGGAATGATAAAAGTTAAGAATCCAATGAAAGGGGGATGATTATGAGAAAGGCAACAGTTAGTTTGGTAGTATTTGTTTTACTACTGGGCGGCCTATATGCACAAAGCTGGACATATGATGTAGAGGTATATTCAGGTGATAGAACGAGCTCGTTAACCCTTACTCTGGGCGCGGACCCTCGCGCTTCTGATTGTTTCGATGCGGGTTTCGATGTTCCTGCTATGCCGCCGATTCCCGGTGGCGTGAGGTTCTTCTTCGTTGCACCATGCACAACAGGTTTTCCTGCAGGGTTCGACCCATATCTTACCACCGACATCAGAAATTCAACGGTTGGAGAACACTATTACATAATAAGAGTAGAATACGATTATACATCCTCGCCGCGCATGGTAGTATGGAACCATACTGCGATACCCGCCGATGTTGAGATGGCTCAGATAGGCGCAAGAAATGTTGGTTCTTTCGACATTCCCACATGGACCGACATGAGCACTGTCGATACATTCTACTTCATGCCGCACCAGGAAGTGGTTATCAGAATAAGGCAACACGGTGCTGTAGACCATTTCCCGCCATCGGTTATAAGCATGTATCCAGCGGATGGCGCGGACGATATAGAGTGGAACGAAGTGGTTTCGTTCAACATAGTTGACGATGTGACCGGCGTTGATGAGACATCGATATCGGTTCTCCTTTACTTTGATATCGATACTGATGGTGTTATTGATAGCGTTGCTAATATAACTTCACTCGGAAGAACAATACCAATAATCGGCGGCTATAGATTCATTTACGAGCATCCTGCCGATATGTTCCCCGGCTCTGCCAATATTTGCGTTGCAGTGGTGGCTGCTGACCTCGATACCGAGACAGGTCCTCATGTTATGGATACCACGACATGGTGCTTCATGACTACTGCTACTCCACCGGGCGATATAGACCCACCAGTTTACATGAACTGGAGCATTGATCCAATGATAATAGATACTATCGAAGCAGATGACCACATAAGGTTCCAGATAAGGGATTATGGTGTTGGTGTTGACATTTCATCTGTTATAATAAAAGTTGATGGCACAACGCTTGCCAGTGGAGCATGGTCGTATACGAGATTAGGCGTGAGCTACGATTACGATATCGATATTCCGCCGCAGCCGGCGAGCGGATGGCCAAGAATGACTAACCACACGCTATGGGTCTATGCGTGCGACTATTCGGGCAATTGTGATTCGGTAGAAGCTGTGTTCTTCGTTTCGCCGGAAGCATTCACAGGTTGGAGAATGTCGATAAATCTTAGCAGCGGAACCTCTGTGCCTACAGTCCTGACATTCGGTATGGACCCGGCAGCAACGGATGGTTTCGACCCTGGAATCGACATACCGATGACTGCGTTCCCCGGCTTCTATGCTTACTTCCCGCTTGCTGACCCCACTCACCCCGAAGTAACCATGCTCGGAACAAATATTCATCATCTTGATATTGGTATGGATGTTTTCGAGGTAAGAACATCAGGTGCTACTGGAAATATAGATATAACCTGGGATAGGTCAACCATACCGGTTCTCGGCGCGCCGCTGATGCTTCAGCTTTTCGTCGGTCACGGGCCGGACCCGAGTTCGATAACATGGTTCAACATGACCGGTTACAGCAGTCTTACCGTTCCCGCATCCGACCTTATATTTGTCAAGGCTATCATAAGGGATACCACTCGTCCCGTCATAAACCCGCAGATAACAATAATAAGACCGCTTTCTGGTGCCACAGGCGTTGGTCCTGACACGGACATTAAGTTCAGATTATACGACGATAACGATATTGACAGCGCTTCAGTTGTGGTTCAGTTCAACGGACGCGATGTTACAGATTCCCTGCACTGGGAGAGACTTGTAAGCGGAAATGGTTACGAACTCACATACGACCCACCAGGATTGCTTTCGCCCATGACGACATATACTGTGTTCGTTCACTGCACGGATGTCGATGTTCCAACGCGGCACCCACTTGATGTTTCCTGGTCGTTCACTACTGGTATGATTTGCGGACCGGAATTTGAGTTTACTGTTACCGCTGTTGATTCCGGCGCTATGGTCAACATATACAATCTCGTTATTGGCGCGAGCGAATCAACTACTGTAGCCTACGATGCCGGCGTTGACATACCGCTCATAGTAACACCATCTGGCTTCTATGGATTTATCGATAATCCTCTTGCCACACCGTTCCCGCAGTTGATGAAGGACATAAGGGATAACTGCGTGCAGAACGAGTGGATAATAAAGATTAGCGGTGCTTCTGGCACGCATCAGTGGCTGACATGGAACTCGTCACTTGTTCCCGTAAGCGGTGATTGGGTAATGCAGATAGCAGTTTCACCTATTGGTATTCCACCCGACAGCACTGACTACATTAATATGTCCGACACCAACAGAATAGCGATAACATCCACCCAGGAGGCTCACATAAGGTTTGGTCTCTATGCTGCGGCAAGAACATACTCCATTTACGGAATAGTTTACGATGGACTTACGGGAACACCAATAGATGGTGCGACAGTAACCGCCGGCGGAGTTACCGACATTAGTGGTTCTGGTGGAACCCACGGCGCCTATGAGATAACTGGACTTGCTCCTGGTTCATACACTGTTAGCTTCAGTGCTACTGGTTATGTCGATTGGGATACTACTGTGACTATAGTTGACAGCAACATTAATGTTGATGCTTACCTTTACCCGCCAACCTATACAATAAGCGGAACTACTTTTGTGGACGGCGTTCCTACAGCTAATGTGCGAGTAACTATTGGTTCTACTGATGTGTTCTCGAACAGCTCAGGATATTATGAGTTTACTGGTCTTCTCGCGGGCTCATACATTATTCGCGCTGAGAATACTATTCCTGGTTATAGCACATTTATCGATACGGTCACAATCGTTGACCACGACATTGTGGTTAACATAAATCTTCATCACATAGAATACACTGTTAGCGGAGTCGCCTCGCTTGATGGAACACCTGCTGGCGGGATAACCATTTCGCTGGCTGGCACTACTGTAGCAACAACAGCATCTGATGGTAGCTATTCAATAAGCCTGCCTGTTGGTTTCTACACGCTTGAGGCAAGCTATACTGGCTATTATTCAAGCAGTGCCTCATTCTACCTCGACCACGATACTACTATTAACTTCAATCTCCTTCCGCAGCCGGTCCGAGTTTGCGTGAATGTTGACCTTGAGGAGGATACGAGTGAGGCTGGCGCTGTGGTTTCAATGCCGCCTATGCCCTCATTGGTGACCCCCGATGACGGTTCAGTTTGCTGGCCGAGCGTCGATTGGGGCACTTACACGATAACGGTAAGCAAGGATTACCATCATACAGTCGATACTACCATAAATGTTAATGCGCCCACTACTATAGACATCATTTTACCTTACTACTGGCCCGTTTCGACTATTACTGGAAGTTATGGTCCTACTCAGAGACCGCTTCCTGCACCAGAAACCCTTGTTGTGGTGTGGAATAAACCATACAGTGCATATCTTACCATAGACCATTATGCGCTTTATGATGGCTCTGGAACGCTTATAACTGACGCTCTTGGACCGAATGATACAACATATGTGGTGCACGATGTCAGAGATGGTGAGACATACAGCTTCTATGTGGTCGTTCACTACACGGATGGTGGTTATTCGCTGCCGTCGCCAACATACTCCGTGACTATTCACATTAATCCTGACCCGAACAAGATCCTTGTTATCGACTTCGATAATGGCGCAGGATTCACAGAGGACTTTACCGATGTGCTCGATGCGATACACATTCCTTCTTACACGGTAACAGACCAGGATGAGGACATAACGCAATACAACAAGTATGACCTCAACGACTACATTGGCGGCTCTGATGCGGGTGTGTTTATAGTTCTTGGAATTCGTGGCGATGGTAGTGATGAAGTTATGCCGGCGGCTATGGTTAATGCGCTTGCAGATTATGTGAGGGCTGGCGGATTCATCTTCGTGCAGGGTCCCGACTTCGCTCAGGATTATGTCGGAACCCCATTCTTGGACCTATTTAACTTCTCCGCTATAGACGGTAACCCTTCAACTACAGGTAATGTTCATAGAGTGTTCGGCGACTCGGTATTCTTCCAGAACAGAGGTTACATAAGAGGTAGCTATCCGTTCGGTAGTGCAGCGGATAACTATATAGATAGACTTACGCCCAATGCTGGTGCAAAAGCGATCCTGTACGCTAATGATGACTCCATGGTGGTTGGCGTAGCTTACACTGATAGAAGAATCTACACATCGATTTATCCTGCTTCAGTAACCTCTACTTGGGATATCGCTAAATCCATAATCGGTGGAATTCTCCTTCACGCACCTATAACCAATGATGCTGTTCTGGAGAGCGCTTCGCTCAAACCTGATGTGTTCACTCTTACTGCTGCACCGAACCCGTTCAACTCTGTGTGCGACATAACATTCGAGATTCCCAAGCAGGATAATGTTACGGTCTATGTAAAGGACATAAATGGTCGCGTGGTTAGTAAGCTGTTTGATGGCACGCTGAAAGCTGGAATGCACACATTGCACTGGGATGCTACTGGCAGAAGCAGCGGAATCTACATTGTCGAGCTGAAATATGGTGACCTCACGGCGACGACAAAAGTGCTGTTCGTCAAGTAAGGATACAAAAAAATAGCGTTTTTGCGCGGGCTCCCGGCAAAAGTCGGGAGCCTTTTTATTTTTGGATTTTTGTAAGGTGGCATTGTTGTTCAAAATAAACTTGTTTGTTCTTTCACTTTTGTGAATTTATTTTTCGTTATGCTCTATTTAAGAAACATTCTCGTCCTGATAGTTTTAGTGGCACTTGTTTTGGTAGGCTGCGCCAAGATAGCAAAGCCACCTGGCGGACCTATCGATAAGAAGCCCCCAAAAGTGATTGAAACATATCCTAATGACCTCGCTGTCAATGTCCCGCTCGATTCGATTATAGTAATCCGATTTGATGAGCGCATAAAACCTGACCCAAAAGCGATAAGAATTTTTCCAACGCCCAAGGGGATGAAGGTCAAATTCAAGCGTAAATCCATTTTGATTTATCACAGTGGGCTTAAAGCCAACACGACTTACATTGTTCACATCATGCCGGACCTTTCTGATTTGCACGGAAACAAAATCGGGAGGACGATAACTTTCGCTTTTTCAACAGGTGAAACCATTGAAAAAGGCATTATCAGTGGCTTTGTTTTCGACGAAAAGCTTAATCCCGTAAGTGGTGCGCTCGTTTATGCATTAAGCGATAGCTTGTCAACAATTATGTTCACCGTAAGCGGAACCCACGGCGAGTTCAAAATAGGTTATTTACCACGCGATTCCGTTATTATCGTCGCCAAGGTTATCGGGAAGGACAGCGCCCTTGTGTCGTTCGGAGCAATAGGCCCAATCGTCCCGGATATGGAGAGAATTGCAGTGATGGTAGCCAGATTCGACACCACTCCGCCGTCTATCCGTAGCGTTGATTTAGCGGACTGTTACACTTTTGCGCTAAGATTTTCGGAATGTTTGGATTTGAAAGCGTTTTCGCTTGCGGCCAATGGAATCAAGCCGAGTGATTTATGGGCAATTACTGATTCGTCCTTAGTTTTTGCGCGTTTCGACAGCTTGCCACAGAAATTTATGATTAGCGCCAAATTTTGTGATAAATTCGGCAATTGCGACTCACTTTCTCGGGAAGTAACTGATACGATGCCACCAGACACTCTTCCGCCGCGGATTGTATCGCCGAAAAAGAAAACCGTTGGCATTGTCGAACCCGATTTTACGATTGTTTTTGACGAACCAACTGTAGTGAAAATCAGCGGTTTGCCCGGTTCCGTAAGGGCAGAGAAAATTTCACCAAATGCTATTCGCTTCATCTTTAGTCCCGACATGAGAGTGGGGGAAAGGTTCATTTTGCACCTCGATTCTTTGTGCGATGACTACGGAAACTGCACATCCGACTCAGTTGAATTCGTTTATGCTCAGAGATTGTTTGGGGAAATACGGGTCAAATGCCCATCTGATACTTATAAAAGATTGATTTTCGCGAAAAATGTCGAGAACAAGAGGATTTATCGGCTTAATCGTAGCAATGATGGGAGTTTTTCAGGTGTTGTGGTCAAAGGGCGTTATATTTTGATAAGATTCCGCGACGAGGACGGCAATGGCAGGGTAACCGCGGGGAAGTATAGACCCTTCGTTTTGGGGGAATTCACCGAGGTTTTTGATGACACAATTTCCGTTCGTGCTGGATGGACCACGGAGGTGAGTTGGTGAACCTGCTCGTCGTTACAGGAGAGCAATCCGGGGATTTTCAGGCATCGCTTTTATTGGAGGAAATAAAAAAGGTCGAGCCATCGGCAGAATTTTGGGGCATCGGGGGCGATAGGCTAAGAGCCTGTGGGATGGATGTAGTGGTTGATATAGCGGATATGGCTGCGATGGGAATTTCAGATGTGGCAAAGAAGTTCTTTTTTTACAAAAAAATCCTTTCCGAAATCGTTTCTGAGTTCAAAAGGCGAGAGAGTGACGGTGCAATACTTGTGGACTTTCCCGGGTTTAACCTAAGGCTTGCCAGCAAACTTCACAAACTTGGCGCCAAAGTAATTTATTACATCTCTCCTCAAGTCTGGGCGTGGGGCGAGGGAAGGGTTAAAAGAATCAAACGCTATGTGGATCGGATGATATGCATATTGCCTTTTGAGCCCGAGTTTTACGCTGCGCATGGAGTTGAAGTCTCCTATGTGGGGCATCCGCTTTACGATGTCGTGAAACCTGAATGTGATGAGGGGGAGTTTCGCGAAGCGATAGGGCATCGGGGAAAGTTTTTGGTGATAATGCCAGGCTCACGGGAGGCTGAAGTAAGGCGATTGCTTGAGCTTATGATTGATGTCGTCAGTGTTCTGCGGCTTAAGCATAAGGAACTTATTGGCGTGATTCCTGTTGCGCGAAATGTTAAAGGGCTTTTTGAGAAAATAAGTTTGCCAGATTTTGTGGTTACCGTGGATGGTCTTACCTATTCAGCCATGGCTTATGCGGATGCAGGGCTGATAGCATCTGGTACGGCAGTTCTTGAGGCCATGCTTTTAGGGCTGCCAGCGGTGGTGGTGTACAGGGTTGACCCGCTTTCTTGGTATCTCGGACGACTACTCATAAAAACGAGATATTTCGCCATAGCGAACATAATAGCCGGCGAGGAAGTTTTGCCAGAGTTTATTCAGCGAATCCCAAGGTGGAAGGTTATAAAGGCAGTCGATGAACTCCTAAGCGACCGTGAGAAGAACATGCGATTGCGCAAAAAGTTACTTTCCCTGAGAGATTTGCTTGGACCGAAAGGGGCTGCGGGAAGGGCAGCGAAAATTGTCGTCGAGCTTTTTCAATAATATTGCGTTGGAACTTTTGATAAATACTATTTAATTAATAATATTTTACCATGTTAAAAATTTATAAAACATTGCGACCCTACCTTTCTGGTGAGGGGCGAGTATTCTGGCTGGGTGTGCTATCCCTTCTTGTGGTCGATGGGCTCCAGATAGTTATCCCGCGAATAGTGCGCGTGGGAGTAGACAGGCTTGCCCTCGGTTTTGCCACCCCAAAATTCTTACTTAAGTTGGCTGGAATAATATTGCTTCTGACCATTGGAATCGTAATATCGCGTTTTTTCTGGCGATACCTCATAATAGGCATCTCCCGCCGCATGGAGATGAGGTTCAGGCACGATTTTTACAAGCATCTTATCTCGCTTGAGCCCGGCTGGTTCGCAAAAAACAAGGTGGGAAATCTTATGGCATTAGCCACCAATGACCTTAATTCCGTAAGGATGATGGTCGGCATGGGGACCGCCTCGCTTATAGATACTGCTATTCTTCTTGTCGCCTCAATTTCCATGATGCTGATAATAAACGCAAATCTTACCGCTTACATCGTGCCGCCGATGCTTGTGCTATCTTTTGTGGTGGGTTATTTCGGAAACATAATGAGAAAGCGCTTTAAAGAGGTTCAAGCTGCGTTCGCGTCGCTTACTGATTTCGCCCGCGAGGCTATAAGCGGAATAAGGATAATAAAAACCTATGCTCGAGAGGAAGCGGAAACTGAGCGCTTCAGAGAAAGAAGCTGGGATTTCGTAAAAAAGAACATAAGAATGCTTATAATTTCTGGACTCCTTGAACCGTCGATAGGATTTGTGGTGGGAATGGTTTTCGCGCTTATCCTGCTTGTCGGAGGAACGAAAGTCATTCTAATGAAGATGAGCATGGGTGACTTCGTCGCTTTCAATAGCTACCTCGGGCTTATGATATGGCCCATGATAGCTCTCGGATGGGTCGTTAACCTTTATCAGCGAGGTAAAGCATCGCTTGAGAGAATAATGGATGTTATGAAGCGCAAACCTGCCATAGTTTCTCCTCCTGATGCTTATAAACCCGAAAAGGTGCGCGGAGAGATAGTGTTTAGAAATCTTACATTCCGCTATGAGGACTATCTGCCACCTGCTCTTGAGGACATAAATTTGAAAATAGATGAGGGAATGTTTATCGCGATAACGGGAAGAACCGGTTCGGGGAAGACGACATTAATATCGCTTATCCCCCGACTTTATGACCCGCCAGAAGGAACAGTTTTCGTGGATGGAGTGGATGTGAGGAAATACGATCTCAATGCGCTTCGAGGAAGTATCGGACTGGTTCCGCAGGATGGCTACATTTTCTCCGATACTATAATGGAAAACATAAAGTTTGGTCGTCCGGATGCGACGGATGAGGAAGCTATAAGAGCTGCTAAAATAGCAGAGCTTGATGTTGATGTTAGAACATTTCCCGATGGCTATAATTCAATGGTTGGAGAGCGAGGGGTGACATTGTCTGGTGGTCAGAAACAAAGGCTTGCGATAGCGAGAGCACTGCTTTTAGACCCACCGATTCTCATTCTTGATGATGCCCTCTCCGCTGTTGACACCGAAACCGAAAACAAAATTTTTCATAATCTGAAGGAGTTTCGCCAAGGGAAAACAACGCTTTTCATATCGCACAGAGTAACAACACTTCAGGATGCGGACCTTATTGTTGTGCTCGACAGAGGAAGAATAATTGAGGTGGGTACTCATCAAGAGCTAATAGAGAAAAAGGGCTATTACTACGAGATATACATGCTTCAGCAGTACGAATCCGAATTAGTGTAAGGTTAGCGATGGGGAACTTGCCTAAAAGAATTTCCACGATGGTTTTCACGATAATTTATGCGGTGCTGTTTTTAATCACTTTCATTGCTACACTCATTCCATTTGCGTTTTTGGTTATTGTGGGAATAATTTTTGGTAAAGCGGCTCGCGAGAAAGTATTGCGATTTCTTGCCAAAGTGTGGGGAAGGTTTGTCGTTTATCTTAGCGGTTCTACCGTCATCGTTCACGGGCGCGAAAACCTTATTCGCGATGCCGGTAATATCGTCTACATCATAAACCATCAGAGCTTTTTTGACATACCTCTCGTTATGGGCTTCGTTGACGAACGCGCAAAATTCATTGCCCGGGAAAGCCTTTTGAGGGTCCCGCTTCTTGGGCTGTGGATGAGACAGCTCGGGACATTTTTTGTCGGGCGCAGACCAAGCCGTGAGGAGCTTCGCAGATTTAACATTGTCGCAGAAGAACTGATGAAAGGCGGCAGAGTCGCTATTTTCCCTGAGGGAACGCGGTCCACGGATGGAACCATAGGTAAATTTCACCCATCCGCTCTTAGACCAGCAAGAGTTGCCAGGTCAACCATAATTCCTGTAAGAATTTTTGGCAGCAGAAACATCCTTCCGAGAGGTGCTATAAGAATTTCGCCGTCAAGAGTTAGAATTTTGATTGGGAAACCGATAGCATACGAGAATTACTCAGATATGCGTCCTGCTGAGTTGGCTAACTTTTTAAGGGAAGTTTTTGAGAATGAACTAACACTGGAGGGGAAATGAGGGTTGCTGTTGGTGTGGATATCGAGAAGATAGAAAGAATAAGGAAACTCTATGAGCTTTATGGGGATAGGTTTGTGAAACGGATTTTTTCGGAGGATGAGATCAATTATTTAAACCGCAAAGCCGACCCTTCGCCTCATCTTGCGGGAATGTGGGCTGCAAAAGAAGCCTGCATCAAGGTTTTTGGGCGGATAAGCCCAAAGAAGATAAGCATAATGCACGAAGAATCGGGAAAACCCAAGCTCGTTTTGCCAGAGAATGTTGCTAAAAAGGTGATTAGTGTTGATGTGAGCATATCTCACACTGGTGAATACGCCGTTGCCGCTGTGGTGGCATTGATGATGGATTTATTTTTCAGAAAAATGATTATATTTAATATGTTAATGTTTGGAAAATAAACGAGTTAAAGGATATAGTTAACAAATTTGGTTAGGTTTATCACGCTCAAATTTGGAGGGTTAAGGTGAGCGCAGCGGATGACAAACAGCGAATCTTGCCCGTCGATATAGAAGAAGAGATGCGCCATTCCTATCTTGACTATGCGATGAGCACCATCGTTGGCCGTGCACTTCCAGATGTTCGTGATGGGCTCAAGCCGGTCCAGAGGCGAATCCTTTACGCCATGTTTGAGATGGGCAACACCCACAATAAACCGTATAAAAAGTCTGCGCGTGTGGTTGGTGATGTTATGGGTAAGTATCATCCCCACGGTGGTGAGGCTATTTACGACGCCATAGTGCGGATGGCGCAGCCGTTCTCGATGCGATACACATTGATAGATGGACAGGGCAACTTTGGCTCTATAGATGGCGATGCTCCTGCTGCTATGCGTTATACTGAGGTCAGAATGGAAAAGCTGGCTGAGGAGCTTCTCGCCGATATCAACGAGCAGACAGTGGATTTCGCTCCAAACTACGATAATACGCTTTCTGAACCGCTATATCTGCCAGGTAAATTCCCCAATCTACTGGTTAATGGTGCATCGGGTATAGCGGTAGGAATGGCGACAAACATCCCGCCTCACAATCTTGGCGAGGTTATCGATGCGTTGCTTTTTTTCATAGAGAATCCAGACGCTGATGTGGAGCAGTTGATGAATTATCTGCCCGGTCCTGACTTTCCTACTGCCGGGATAATCGTTGGCAGGGAGGGTATAGTCGAGGCTTACCGCACTGGCCGCGGGATAATAACACTTCGGGCAAGAATGCACCTTGAGCATGGCCAGAAGGGAACCAGGGATAAGATTATAATAACCGAGTTGCCGTTCCAGGTTAACAAAGCACAGCTTATAGCCCATATAGCGCAGCTCGTTCAGTCGGGGCGCCTGTCGGAGATAGCTGATATAAGGGACGAGTCTGACCGTGAGGGGCTGCGAGTAGTTATAGAATTGAAGCGAGGCGAGGTGCCAGAGGTCGTGATAAATAAACTCTACAAGCTAACGAGGCTTCAAACGAGTTTCGGAATAATATTCCTTGCGCTAAGGAACGGACGACCGAAGGTGATGGGTCTTAAAGAGCTTCTTAATGCTTTCATCGAGCACAGGCAGCAGGTGATCCTTCGCCGGACGAGGTATAGACTCGAGCGAGCACGCGAAAGAGCACACATACTTGAAGGTCTGAAGGTGGCTCTTGAGAACATTGACCTCGTTATCTCCATAATAAGAGGAAGCAAGGATGTTCAGAGTGCCAAGTCAGCGCTCATAAGCAAGCTTTCACTGACTGAGACGCAGGCACAGGCGATTCTTGACATGAAGCTTTCGCGGTTAACATCGCTTGAGCAGGCAAAAATACTTGCTGAGCTGGATGAACTGAAAAGAAAGATAGCAGATTATGAGGACATATTGGCGAAACCAAGAAGAGTGCTTCAAATCCTTTCCGATGAATTGAGGGAGATAAAGGCTGAGTATGCAGATGAGAGAAGAACGGAGATTATCGATGCTGAATCTGAAATTAATATCGAAGACATAATAGCTGATGAGGAGATGGTGGTCTCAGTTACTCGGGGCGGATACATAAAGAGAACACCCATATCCTCTTATCGTGCTCAGCGGCGCGGTGGAAAAGGCATAACCGCAATGACCACAACGGAAACCGACTTCGTGTCAAACCTGTTCATAGCGTCAAATCACGATACCATGCTTTTCTTCACGAGGCGGGGCAGAGCGTATGCGCTTAAAGTTTACGAGATACCGGAAGCTGGGCGTTACTCCCGCGGGACTGCTATTGTTAATCTTTTGAGAATGGAGCCCGGTGATTCCATCGCATCCACTGTGACGACGAGAGGATTCGACGACGGGAGCAATGTTTTCTTTGTTACGCGGCGGGGCTATGTTAAAAGGACTCCGCTTTCGGCTTTCGCCAACGCAAGGCGGCGTGGAGTGGTGGCGATTTCGGTCGACAGGGATGATGAGCTGATAGGTTGCTGTCTCGTTAATGGGGAGCAGAATGTGCTTCTGGTTACTGCGAAGGGGCAATCGATAAGGTTTCCGGTGAGCAATGTTCGAATAATGGGGCGCAGTGCTCGTGGCGTTATGGGGATTCGTCTTCGGGGCGAGGATAGCGTCGTTGCTATGGTCGGCATAGAGAATCCAGAGAGCACGATACTTTTCGCCTCGGAAAATGGATTCGGCAAAAGAACGCAGATAAAGGAGTTTCGCGTTCAATCGCGCGGCGGCGTGGGCATCAAAGCTATGAAAGTGGTTCCCAAAACTGGGAAAATAATTGGTGCCGTTGAGGTTGATGGTGATGATGAGGTGGTGCTTGTCAACTCTGACGGTATACTTATACGAATAGCGGTGAGCGAGGTGCCTGTTATGGGGCGTTACACTCAGGGTGTTAGACTAATAATGCTTAAACCCGGGCAAAAACTTGCTGGACTCGCAAAAGTAGTGGAGCGGGAGAAAACATAATGGCAAGAATCGAAAGAAGAAATTCAATTAATCGCAAGAATAAGCGTTTGTTTGCGGAGGAGTCCGAATTAACCCGCATAAGCACTCTTAAAAAGAGGCTCATCCGCGTCAGGATTCAAACACGACCTTACTCGATTTTTCATGGGCTCGGAATCTATTTTTGCGGGTATTGCGGCAAACCTATGGACCTCTACACACCTCGCGCATTCACTGAGGGTGAGAGGATTCCAACGCTTTATTATGCGTGCCGGGACAAATGCAAGCATTCAGTGCCTCACAGGACAGATTTCGTGGATAGAATCGTGATGCAACTCGTTCAAAAAAGAGTAAAGGAAAACCTCAAAAAACCGCGCAAAACCAAGGGTTACGAGGAAATACTCGAAAAATTCCGCCTAATAGATGAGCTTCAGTCGGAGAGAATGCGACTTTTAACCAAAATGCATTATGCAAGTTACAACAGAGACGCCGTGCTTGCTGAGATCAGGGAAGTTGAGGAAAAGATAGAAAAAATGAAAGATGAAGTTGCCTCCCATTTTGGGGAAGATTTCTCAGGCAGCCCGCTACTTTATCCGCTGTTCGAAACTCCACCTGAAGAATTAATGAATCTCGATTTTATGTATTTAAGAGAGATAGCAAGGATATTTGTTTATCGTATTCGCTCTTTTAACGAGTTTTTGCTTCTTCGCGTTCGTCCGCTAAACCCTGATGAGATGGCTAAGGACGATGGCATGGGCAAAATAGTCCACATAAATCTCCGCTCGCAAAAAAGGTATAAAACTATTGAGCTTCCATCGAAGGAAGACCTTAAACCACCAGAAGTTCTTGAGGAAACCGAGCCGTTCAAAGACCTCAAGATACCACAAGACAGCGAGGAGGAGGACATAGAGTATCTATAAAGCTTGCGTTTTTGTTGTGGTTTTTTATTTGCAGGATGATCCCCATTGTGCTTGCCAAAAAATCTTCCCTTTATGCTTGATTCCTCACAATTGATGGATAGTATTAGACAATATTGTTTATTTTGCTATGCCACGGTTGGATTACATAAGCGATGAGGACCTCAAGGGACAAAAGATATATGATGCGAAACTGGTTAAGAGACTTCTCAGGTATGCGAAGCCCTATGTATGGCTTATGGTGCTCGCCTTTTTCGTCCTTATAGCTTCCTCGGCGATTAATGTTTACCTTCCGACCCTCGATAGAAAAGCCATTGATGAATACATTGTTCTTAACTATCAGCTTTTCGATTTCAGCGCGCACGATACCCTTGCCAAACGCTACATAGATAAGTATGGCGCTGCCATGTTCGTTGTGGGGCGCGATTCGTTCGTTATCGATGGAAACCTTATCGACCCTGCTGATATGAAGCTTGCCCAGCGTCTTAAGGTTGTCGTTCCGATGAAATTCATGACTATAGACACGCTGAAAATTCCGCCTCAGCTAAGGGATACCGCTATTTCAATCATAAAAAGCTATGATTCGCTGTTTCTTACGGTTTTAGGCAGAGGTGGCGAAAAGTTCACTGCGCCGCCCAAGAAAAGCATTTTTATGAGGCAGACTCCGCGAAAGCCAAGGTTGCCACAATATGTTATTTCGTATAAAAACCTTTCCAAAATTCCGCCAGCAGAGATAAAGTTGATTCGTGCGCAGCATATAAGCGGAATAGTAAGGATAGCAATACTTTACTTCGTCCTTTTAATCGGTCTTTTAGTCCTTAACTTTGTGCAGATATTCACGCTTAACCTTGTTGCGCAAAAGTCCATGCACGGTATAAGAGTCGACCTGTTTTCGCATATCCAGAAACTTTCGCTTAAGTTTTTCGATAGCAATCCTATAGGCAAAATAGTAACCCGTTTGACGAATGACATTAATGCCCTTTCAGAGATGTTTACTTCGGTGGCGGTAGCGCTTATTCGGGACATTATAGTGCTTATAGGCGTGGGTATAATCCTTTACATGATGAACAGGAATCTTTCGCTTATTGTTTTCGCGTTGCTGCCTGTTGTAACGCTTATCATGGCTATTCTGCGTGGTAAACTCCGCGATGCGTTCAGGTGGATGAGGAGAGAGCTTGCAGCACTTAATGCAAGGCTTTCGGAGGATTTCGGCGGTGTGCGCATTATTCAGGCGTTCACGCAGGAGAGAAGGGCTATAGAAAGGTTCGACGAGGTTAACAAGAGGTATTTCAAAGCCACAATGAGGGTTCTTTTCGTTAACGCTTTGTTTTACCCCGTGGTGGGACTGTTCAGAAATATGGGGCTGGCGCTTCTTTTGTGGTATGGTGGTGGTCAGGTTATAAGGCAGGCGATGTCATTGGGAATGCTTGTGGCTTACATGTATTACATAGAGATGTTCTTCAGACCGCTAATGGGGATTTCGGATAAGTTCGCGATTATGCAATCTGCTATGGCGGCAGCGGAAAGGATTTTTAAGCTTATGGACACAAAACCAGAGATAAAAGTTGTTCGGAAAGTTTACAAGCCAAAGCCCTCGCAGGTTCGAGGGAAAGTTGAGTTCAGAGATGTCTGGTTCGCATACGATAAAGATTGGGTGTTGCGCGGTGTTTCGTTTGTTGCCCAACCCGGGGAAGTCGTGGGCATAGTAGGTGAAACCGGGGCAGGCAAAACCACGATAACTGCGCTTGTTTCACGCCTATACGATGTTAACAAAGGGCAGATACTCATTGACGATGTCGACATCAGAGACTGGGACCTCAAGACGCTTCGAACCGTTGTGGGTGTGGTGCTGCAGGATGTGTTTCTTTTCTCAACCGATGTAAGGGAGAACATAAGACTTTTTGAGAAAAGGATCGGAGACGATGACCTCATGAGAGTGGTTAAAATAGTTAATGCGGACGAGTTTATAAAGAAGCTTCCGGGCGGACTTGACGAGCCTGTGGCGGAGCGCGGAGCAACATTCTCCGCAGGCGAACGACAATTATTATCTTTCGCGAGAGCGCTAGTTTTCGAACCTAAAATATTGATCCTCGATGAGGCCACCGCAAATATAGACACCCACACCGAAAAGCTTATTCAGGAGGCTATCGATAGGCTTCTTAAGGGGCGAACATCCCTCGTTGTGGCGCACAGACTGTCCACAATAAGGAAAGCCAATAAAATTTTAGTGGTTCACAACGGCAGAATCATAGAATCCGGAAAGCACGAGGAATTACTGGCCAAAGGCGGGTTTTATGCCCACCTGTATAGAATTCAATTCAGACAGAATGGGTGAATCTTTTTTGCGTTGCGCTTGATTGCTGGCGTTTTCGGGTCTCGCGCTGCAGCTAAAACTTCTGTTGCCAGCTCACTTAATTTTTAATAACTTTTATAAAAGGGGGTTTTATGAGAAAAAGACTTTTGTTTACGGTTTGTTTGGCCTTTAGTCTATTTTTAAGTTTAAGCCTTTGTTCTCCGATAAAGTTTTCTGGCTCGGCTTCAATGCAAACCGAATATTCAAGCGTTAGCGCTGGTCCCCGCGAGGGTGAGAAAACCGCTGTAAGGTTCTTCGTTAACCCAACCCTGACTATTTTTGGCATGCCCATTAATCTTAACTTTTTTGTGTCGAACGAGGGTTCGAATTTCAGGCAGGCGATGAATAAACTCGGGCTTACGCTTTTCCCGCAAAGTCTTTCTCCAGAACTCTCGCTTAGCCAATTAACACTTAGAATTTCAAGTTTCACATTCGGCAAGTGCAATCCCTATTTTTCTGATCTGACGCTTTCGGGCGCATCTGTTCTCGGCGCCTACGCAGAGCTTGAGTTCATGCCGTTTTATGTTTCGTTAGCTCTGGGGCAAACTAAACGCGCTGTTGAGGGTTCCGATTCTACCGAGCCAACATATTCTCAAATGCTTTACGCGACAAGATTGGGTTTCGGTCGGCGAGATGGGACACACATTCATGTTAGCGCACTTTTCGCCCGGGACAATCCTAATTCAATCGAGCAATATTTTAAAACAGTAGTGGTAGATTCGGACACTGTATCCTATGAACCCGTTACGCCAATGGAAAACAGGGTGTTGGGCGTTGATGCAGCAATATCGTTTTTTAACGGCGGAGTTTTGCTTGGCGCGGAAGTGGTCGGCTGTGAGGTAACCCGTGATGTGAGAACTCCTCAGCTAACTATTTCCGGGGTGCCAAAGTGGGTTGTTGACATCGTTAATCCGAAGATTTCGACATCATTCGACTACGCATTGGCGCTGAAGCTTTCTATGAACATCTTTGGAGCAAGCATCGACGCTAAGGCGGAAGCTGTAGGTCCGGGATTCCAATCCTTCGGCACTCCTTATCTAAGAAACGACATACTGGGATATTCGCTGTCGATAAATAAAGGGCTTTTCGGGGGCACCGCGTTTTTGGGATTAACCTACGAGAGAGAGCATGATAACATTCTTAAAGTAAGCTCATCGACCACCGACTACGATTGCTTTGGCGCGTCATTGGATTTGTTTATTGGCTCTGCTACGACCGCCAGCATAAGCTATCAGATAAGCAACCAGCATACCTCCCCGACTGACGAAGATGCCGTTAATGTTATGGTTAACACATCGTTAATGCATACGATGAGCATTTTAGGTGGGGAGAATAGTGCATCATTATCGCTTATGTACCAGCAGAATGACGAAAAGCGCAGCGGTGAGACTACAAAGGATAGCTATGCAACACTAACGCTCGGAAATACCGTTTCGTTTCCGTCGCAGGTGGCTTTGTCGTTGTCTGCCCAGGTAGTTACTGTTTCGTCGGAGGAAAGTCCCACATACCTCGGCAATGTTGAGTTCACTCATCCAATAATAAAGCGGTGGAAAAACTCTTATGGACTTTCGTTCTCGTCGGATTGGTCGGGACAGCGGGTGACTCTGGACTTATCAACCATAGTGCCGATATCAAAACATCTGGGCATAAGGCTGAGCGCTTACAATTCGTTCTACAACAAAAGCGAGGATTCGTCCGGAGGAGTTTCAGAAGCTTTGATTGAGGATTTTAATGAATTTAAGTTTAAAGCATCAATTCAAACTAACTGGTAAAGGAGGGTAGCATGAGAAAGTATTTCATAGGATTTGTACTTGTTTTTTTGCCGCTTGTAATTTTTGCACAGGGCATGGTAGGCGTAAGTATACACACGCCTCCGCCCGAAAGGCTTGCTGTCGAGGATTTATGGTGGGTAACGCTTAACAACAGAACCGGCGAACCGTTAACGGTTTACCTCCACGGCACGGCAACGGTTTTAAGCGAAGCACCTTTTGGCGCTGGTGTGGTTTTTGAGGCGAAAACTAATGATTTCGAACTGCCACCCGGAACGAAAATAATAAGGTATAGCGACATAAGAAAACTCCGCGATGTGGGGTACAACGAGGAATGCAGAAGCTATATTCAAAGAACGAGAAAGCTTCCTGATGGATTGTATAAAATATGCATTGAGGTAGTTAACGCGTCCACGGGCGAGGTTCTGGGGCAAAGTTGCATAGAGCACATGGTTAGAACCCCGCGCCGCCCCATCCTTATAAGACCCGGAGATGGAGTGCGTATAGGCACAAAAACCCCAATTTTCAGCTGGCGCCTTGAGGGAACCACTACTCCCATGGTCGGCGATACATTCCTGTTTAGGCTGGTTAAAATATACGATGCACAGACGCCTTACGAAGCTATGGAGGCTAATCCACCTTGGTTTGAGACGAAAGTTGTGGAAACATCGTTAAGATACCCGGTTAGCGCTAAAGAGCTTGAGTTGGGCAAGTATGCCTGGCGAGTGGAACTTTTCTCGGGTGTTGCAAAAATAGCGGAAAGTGATGTAAGAACTTTTGAAGTTACCGAACCAGTAATGGCGATTCAGCCTGCTGGTGTCGAGCTGACAATCGATACCGTTAGTGCTTTGGCGGGACTTGCCGATTTGCTTACGGTCAGGAGCAAGTTGGGGACTTACTTTGTTTCAAAATCAGTCGATAAAAAGAGCGCGGAAAAGGGAGACACACTGGAATACACGATTAGAATCACAGCCGGTAAAAAGGTTAAAAGCGGACTTAAGGTAATTGACCCTATCCCTGCGGGGACTGAGTTGGTAAAAAAGTCTGTTAAGGTTACTGATGCTAAAACGGGGAAGAAGATACGCGCAGGTGTA
>JAGGRZ010000025.1 GCA_021159335.1 bacterium | reverse complement strand
GGTGTTCAGGCTGTTTCTTTTCTTCGACCGTTTTTTCGGCTTTCTCTTCAGAAATATCACCCGATTGTTCGACTACCTCGCCCACTTCCGCAGGTGTTTCCTCTTCAGCGAATGCAGTGCTGACGAATGCACCAGTTTTGCCCTCTATTATCGCATCAGCAAGAACTGAGGTTATAAGCCTTACTGATTTTATGGCGTCGTCGTTCCCCGGTATGGGGTAATCCACGAGTTCCGGGTCGCAGTTAGTGTCAACGATAGCTATAACAGGTATTCCGAGTTTTCTTGCCTCTGCGAGCGCCGTTTTCTCGTGGGCTATGTCAACTATGTAGATTATATCGGGGAGTCTTGTCATTTCGCGGATTCCGGTGAGCACCTTTAAGAGTTTTTCCTTACGCTTTGCAAGGATGTTCGCTTCCTTTTTGGTTAACTGTTTTACCGTTCCGTCCTCGAACATGCGCTCTATTTGCCGCAGTTTTTGTACGCTTTGCCTTATAGTTCTAAAGTTGGTTAGCATTCCGCCGAGCCATCGTTCGGAAACCCAGAATACTTTGGCTCTTTTGGCCTCGCTTTCGATAACATCTTTTATTTGTTTTTTGGTGCCAACGAAAAGTATAGTCGCGCCCTGCGCAGCGTACCGGCGTATTACTTCGTAGGCTTCTTTAAGCCTTACCAGCGTTTTTTTCAGGTCTATAATGTGAATTCGGCTTCTAACGCCGAATATGTATGGTTTCATTTTGGGGTTCCAGCGGCTTTTTTGGTGGCCAAAGTGAACGCCGGCTTCGAGGAGCTTCTCGATGGTAACATTAAACATCCAAATACCTCCTTATTAGGGGTTTGCCTCCACCGCACCAAACATTGCCCAGGTTTTAACCTGAGACCCCTATAAAGTGCGGTGTGCGATTTTTTTGTTCGATATCAACGCTTTGAGAACTGGAATCGCTTTCTTGCCTTGGGCTGTCCGTACTTCTTACGCTCGACCATTCGAGGGTCTCTCGTCAGGAATCCCTTCTTTCTGAGAATCGGTCTGAACTCAGGGTTGGCTTTAACGAGAGCGCGCGCAATGCCAAGCCTTACAGCACCAGCCTGACCAGAAATACCGCCGCCTTTAACTTTCGCTTTGATATCGAATTTGCCTTCCATCTCAACAGCACGAAGAGGCTCAATAAGATGAATAATAAGGTCCTCTCGACAGAAGTATTGCATTGGCTTTCTGCCATTTATTATTATCCTCCCCTTCCCATTGGGGAAGATCCATACTCTTGCTGTTGCCTCTTTCCTTCTTCCTGTAGCGTAGAATCCTTCGCGAGCCATTTTTTCCTCTTTTTACAATTAAGCTTCTATTTCGAGTGGCACTGGCTTTTGTGCCTGATGCGGATGGTTCTCATCCGCATAAACTTTAAGTTTCTTAATTAGTTTTCTTCCCAATCTATTATGTGGCAACATTCCGTATACTGCGTGCCAAATAACTTTCTGCGGATTGCGCTGAAGTAGGTCCTTGTACTTTATCGAACGCAAACCTCCGGGATATCCGGTGTACCATCTGAATTCTTTTTTTGTAAGTTTGTTACCAGTAAGCCGCACATGTCGAGCATTAATAACTATAACGAAATCGCCTGTATCGAGGTGAGGGGTGTAATAAGGTTTATTTTTGCCCCTTAGTATTCTTGCTATCTGTGCTGCTAATCTGCCGAGCACTTTGCCTTTAGCATCGACCACATACCATTTCCGCTCGTTCGGGTCGAGCTTTGGTATAGGTGTCCTTTGTATTTTTGCTCTCTTAGCCATGATAGAACCCTTTAGCATTAAAACTTTTGCGATTAAGAATTATATTAACCTTCAATTTGTCAAGAAGAAAATAAAAATTTTCTGCTTTTTGATGCATGTTAACTTGACGTTTTTTGTTTTGATGCATTTTGAATAATGCCCGAGGTTAGGTCGCCTGAAATAGCGGGGAAGTTGAGCTGGGTTTTATTCGGATTTTTGGTTTTTACTGTTGTGCTTTGCCTTTCTTTCTTATAGGCGGATTTTTCATTGCTGTGACTTGATTTTACCCTTCGTTCGTGGCTTTTAGATTTGGCGAGAGTAAAAGGTTATCTCGTGAATATTTAAGGGGGGGGTTGAAAGCGCTTGGCAAAATGTCTTATGCCATTTTGGGTGCGCTTGTATTGTTTATTTTCCCTTCGCGCGATGGCGGCAGAGTCCCCGAATGGAGAACTGCGGTTAACATTCCGTGGGGAATAGTCCTTCTTTTCGGTGGTGGATTTGCGCTCGCTCATTCGTTTAGTACTGATACCTGCTACGATATCAGATTCGTGTGCGTTTATGCTTCATGTTGCTACTCCGCCCAATGCGATTATTTTCGGGTCAGGGCAGGTTAGAATAAAAGATATGTTTAGGACGGGCTTTTTCATGAATTTGATGGGCATAGTAGTGGTTCTTTTGGTTTCGTATCTTATAATGATACCCGCTATGGGGATTGATGTGGCAAGTTTCCCAGCATGGGCGCAGGGAATGCACTAAGCTGGTCTTTATTCTTGACTGTGTTTACTTTGCAACTATTTTTCTTTTGAACTTACGCTGGGAGGACATTGTGGCTATACTGCCAGTAAGTGCGAATAGAATGAATTTGATGAAACTCAGGCGTAGGATAACGATAGCTTACAGAGGGCACAAATTGCTCAAGGATAAGCAGGATGAATTAATGCGCAACTTTCTTGAGCTTATAGACCAAATTCGAGGGCTGAGAGAGCGGACCGAAAAAATGTTCGTGGATTCCTTGCGAAGATTCACATTGGCTACAGGAACGATTCCCAGGAGTGAACTTGAGGGGATATTCATTTTGCCCGCTATTCGAGTTAATCTAAAAATAGAGAGTTCGAGACTTCTCAATCTTCGGGTGCCCAAGTTTAAAGTAGACTTTGTTGGCGAACCTGTTTCTTATTCGATTTTGAATACTCCTGCCGAACTTGATAGTGCTATATCCGACCTTGAGGAATCGCTTAAACTTTTGATAACACTGGCTGAAACTGAGAAAAAAATGAGCCTTTTAGCGAAAGAGATAGATGTGACGAGAAGGAGAGTTAACGCCCTGGAGTATGTTTTAATACCTGATCTAACTGATACCATAAAGTATATAAGAATGAAACTTGAGGAATTCGAGAGAAGTAACCTCACGCGTCTTATGAAGGTGAAGGAAATGTTGGCTGCAAGGGAAGGTATATAAAAACGGTGTATTTATGCGAGGTAAAATTCCCAAAATCATGATGTTATATATTCTTTTTTTCTCACCCGTCTTATCCATAACAGGTGATTGGACAGTTTGGACAAGCCCTCAGGAGTGTCATTGTGTGATAAGATATAACAATTATGCTTGGTTTGGAACTTCCGGTGGAGTGGTTCGTTTAGACCCTAATTCGTTTGATTGTAAAATATATACCAATCTTGAGGGCATTGGCGGTCTTGATGTGATATCGCTGGATACTGCGAGAGGATGTATATGGTATGCTTCGAGCAATGGATATGTTGGATATTTTGATGGTACCAAATGGAATAGCGTGGATGATTTATATAGAAACGCGATCGTGATAAATAAAATGCGAGTTTTTGATGGATATATGTGGCTGTGCACCAGCAGAGGGCTTATAAAATCGAGACCGGTGCCTAATACTTTTTCCATAATACAATTTCTTGAATTTATAGAAAATATAGCATTTTTACCCGCGCAAAGCCCTACCTATGATGTTATATATCACAATGGATATATATATGTTGCTACCGATGCTGGTGTGGCTAAAGCGTCTATAAATTCAAACTTATCGTCTCCTTTTAGCTGGGAGGTGTTGCCAATAGTGGCGCTCGAGGAAGATTCGCTTGATACGACAATAACATATCTTGGAGCGTATTCCCTGACCGTGCATCGCGACAGCCTGTTCGTTGGAACTAAATTTGTATCAGGTTGCCCGTCTGTATATAAACTACATGGTGATACACTTATAATATTTTCAGATTTGTCAACCAGAGAGCCAATGTTAATAAGCGTGAACGATACCTTGTGGTTGACATCTAAGTGGGGGTTGTATTATTACGATGAAACTCGCGGGAGATTCAGATTGATTTCGTATGATGCTCCTTTCCCGAGCGTTTATGGTCTTGTTGATGTGGAGGGCAAAAGGTTTTTAGGAGGAGTGTATGGATATTTCATATACGAGGATAGGAAAATAGTGAGCCATCTTTTTAATGCACCTCTTGGAAAGAATGTTGCCGACATAACTTTTAGTGGTGGTCGAGTTGTCCTTACAACATTCGGGAAGGCATTCAATGTGTATGATGGTGAACAATGGCGACAATTTGATGTAAGATTACTTAAAAAATATATGAGCGATAGCGTATATAACCTTGCCAAACCTTTTTTTCAACTTCTTATGACTGGCGCCCAAGATTTCGAAGGCAGAATATGGCTCGGTTCTTATGGCAGTGGTATACTCAGGTTCAATCCTGATTCGACGGTTGAGATATGGAACGCAAAAAACAGTAGCCTGCACACATCAGCGCCCGATAACGACAATTATCCCGTGGTGGCAAGGGTAAGAGTTGACCCTGCTGGCAATGTTTGGGCAGCGTGTTATATGTCGCGAGATAACAAGGCTGTAAAAGTGTGGCCCCGCGCAAAAGTCAATAATCCGAATGGAGCCATAGGATTCGCATATCCAAAAGCCCTGCCAGGCATAAGCGTTACCGATATAGCGTGTAGCTGGGACAAAGTTGCCGTTGCCACAACAGATGGTGCAGCGATTATAGTGCATCACGGAACGATTGAGGACACCCTCGATGACGAATATATTATATTAAGAGAGCAGCTTCCGACAGCCTTCGTTAGAGCGGTTACTATAGATAGCGAGGACAGGGTTTGGTTCGGTACTGATGACGGACTTTGCTATTACGAGGCGGGTTCAGTCGTCAAATTAACCATGCCAGCCGATGTATCAGGTACTATAACATCGCTTGCCGCTGATGAACACGGAAACATTTGGATAGGCACAATAGATGGTGCAGCAGTGCTTTTGCGGGAGGGATATTATTCCACTTTCAAATCCACATTTTCCGAGTCCGCTCCACCACAGGATAGAACTGCCCTAATCTCCGACAAGCTCGGGTATACTTATTCAGAGATAATGCTTGGCGGTGTTTTCACGGATGGCATTAGTGGCGATATATGGTTTGGTTTTGAGGGCGGTGCGGTAGTTCTTCATTCCCCTTACGCTGAAAGTCCCGTAGTGCGCCCGCTGAGGATATATCCGAATCCAGCTGTTGCTGAACGAGGAATACTGCCAACCGTCTACATCGCCGATGTTCCGTCCGATGCTCCACTCCTCATATTTGATGCCTCAGGACAGCTCGTAAGACATTTCGAATCCTACTGGAAAGCTCATGATGGTGTGTTCCGATGGGACTGCACAAATCAGAACGGCGAAAAGGTTGCAGCGGGTGTTTACACATGCGTGGCTCCATCAGAAAACGGCGTAGCGAAAGGTAAAGTGCTAATAATACATTGAGGAAAAAGTTCGAAATATTTTTCGCCATATTAGTTGTCGTGTCAACCTCTGCTGCGTGGGATATCGGCAAATTCGACCACGATGCATCAAAATGGATTAACGAGCGACTCAAGTCTAATTTTTCCGACATTTATTTCTCAGTTGCTTCGTACGCCGGCAATAGTTGGAATTATCTTGGGCTCGATGTCTGTCTTCTTGCCTACGGTGACAGTAAAATGCGCGATGCTGCGAAACTTGATGTTGCTGCGTTTATCATGAGTATGGGGACCGTGCAGATTCTTAAGTGCATTGTAGGACGAGAACGACCGGGTGAGGAGTCCACGCCGCGATGTCGCTCATCATTCCCGTCGGGGCATTCAGCATCTGCTTTCGCGTTTGCTTATGTTTTTGGCGACCAGTATCCGAAAGCTCGCATTCCGTTTTATATATTCGCGTTCTCAGTTGCATTGTCGCGAATTTATCTTGAAAAGCATTATCCCACCGATGTTGTGGTGGGTTCGCTTATAGGAACACTCGGTGGCATGATAGTAGTGGAAAATAAACATTTTTTTCTTTCCTTAGGTTTGAAAAGATAAATGAGGGAGGCTAAGATGCAGCCTATCGACTATGTCAAAGCACTAACCTTTGTCCGCAGGGGCGGAAGTGAACAGGAACTTAAAGCTGCAAAGTTAATTTCGTCCTGGCTTTCTGAGATGGGATATAAGCCGAAGTTGGAACATTTCCATATCTACGATGCGGTCGTTAAAACTGGAAGGCTCGCGTTAGTTGGTTCAGGGAAAGAGTTTCCTGTAATGCCGGTCGGTCTTTCGAGAAGTGGGGATGTGGAGGGGAAGTTAACTATAGTTCATGCCCCAGAACCCGAGCTTGTGGACAAAAATTCTTTGCGAAATATGATAGTTTTAACATCCAATCCGCCGCGGCGTAAATGGCTTAAGCTTTTTGTTGAGGCTGGTGCGAAGGCAGTGCTTGTGGTGGTGGCAAACCATCGCGAAAAGGCGGTTATGATGCTTTCGCAGGCTCTTGCAGAGGACCTTGGCAAAAAAATAATGGTGGGTTCGATAGCCTACAAACACGCCATAAAACTTATTGAAGAAGAACCTGAAAGCGTTAGCCTATCCTTACATCACGAGGTAAAGTTGTCTGAGTCACAGAATGTTATTGCAGAACTTCCCGGCGAGTCAGAAAGACTCGTGGTGCTTACTGCTCATTACGATAGCACTCCGTGTTCGCCAGGAGCGCAGGACAACGCTGCCGGCACCGCTGAATTGCTTGAGGTTGCTAAGAAACTTTTTGGTAAAAGGTTTTTTCGCCGCGTAAGATTTGTATTCTGCGGCTCGGAAGAAAAAGGACTTCTTGGGAGTAAAGCACATGTGGCTTTACATGCTTATGAGCTTGAGAAAATGGATTTAGTGGTGAACCTCGATGTGGGCGGAAATCCTTTCGTTCGCATTTTTGCCAAAACGATAGGAACTGATGAACTTAAGAGTTTCGTAAAAGCCGCTCTTTTTGAGCATGGAATACCCGCCGAGGTCAAGATGGAGACCTATTCGAGCGATGGAATGCCGTTTTCACGGTATGGTGTTCCCTCGGTTTCTCTTGGACGGGGTGGGGTGGAATACAAAGCTCATTCGCCCTATGATACGCCCGACGCGGTTTGTAATGTTGCTCTCGTCGAGATTGCTAACGCTGCGCAAGTTTTGGTCGAAAAAGTAGCTAACGCCAGACTTTTGCCCTTCGAGAGAAGAATTTCTGATGATATGAGAAAGAAAGTTGAAGACTACTTTCAACAGCGATAGCTCCTAAAATCTAAGTCTTATTCGTATTTCCACATCGTAATCGGCTTTTGCTATTGACTTTTTCATGGCTCTTAGGTTGAGTATAAGGTCGGTCATTGAGCCGGCTCTATATGTACCCGCGATCGTCAGATTGTAGTTCAAGCCGCGCGTGAAACCACCTGCAACCTCGTATGGTGGAACTTCCATTGATGAGCCTATATTAATTAGTTCAGCATGAGTTCTCGCCGTTAACCGAAAAACCGAAACTGAGACCTCGGCGGTATACTTTATGATGTTTGCATCAAAGGGTGTATTTGCCGTGTAACCCGACACAAGTGATAGCCTTATGGAGTGGTTTGTGTGCAGTTTCCTCAAGAATGTTTTGCTCGCTGATAGGTCAATGGACTTTTCGGCTTCGGAGAGCTCACCCCTTAAAGCGGGTCTTTTTGCGCGCTTCTTAGTGTAGATGAGTTTTCCTTTGACGAAAAATCCCGCTATCCTACCGGATATTGCTTGCCAGAATTGGCTTTCGCGATTTGTCTCCTCACCTGATGCAAGGTCGCGCCTTATGTTCGTATAGTTTCTGGCAACGAATTCCAGCTTTACGCTTTTGGATTGAAGTGCGGATACGCTTAATTCTGCGCTCATGTTCGCGAAGCATAACGAGTCCGAGCTAAGGGTGGCAGGAAAAGGAAGCGATGATAACAGGTCGGTCTTCTTGTTCGCAAGATTAAAGCTTAAGTAAGAGCTTAACCGGCTTCCACCGAGGTATCGGTTCGCATTGGCTGAAAATGTAATATTTCCATTGCTTCTTATTGACCGCGAAAACTCCCCTGTATGCTCGTATCGCAGAATATAGTCACCGTTGGGGTCAGGAATATATTCACCCAGTTGCTCATCAAAACGGTAACTTCCCCTCCCATGTTCGACCTCTTCGTAAACTTTTTTTAATACCTCGGTCTGGCTTCCTGAAACGCTGTAGTCAAAGCCGACATTAATCCATTTAAAACCTCTGCGTCCGGAAAGTTTCACGAGATTGTCCACGAAGTCATTGCCGGCTGCTGAGTCGAAAGAGTTGTAGTAACGCCTTGAGAACAGAATGTTCACTCCCGGAAGATGGACGCTTATTTTGGGTGAAAATACTCGATAGAAAGGATTATATCGGTTCTCTCTGCGAATGTCTTGTGTCCTCACACCCAGGCCAAAAACCAGCTTGAGGCTTCCCGTGGAAAGGTTTATTGAGGGCTCTAAGTTCATTCGGTTTGTGTCGGCAGCTCCATTGAAGTTTTCCCAGTTCCAAATTAAAGATGCACCGTTTTTCTTGAATATTTTAGTTTTTCCGTCAAGAGTTGCTGTGATTCTTCGCGTGCCAGAGAATTTGACGATGTTGAATTTGGCATTCGTGCTAATTGGTTCGCTACCATACGACATTACCGCTGAGGCTCTTTGTGAAATTTTGTCGCCAACTTTTCTTCTGCCGACCATTGTGGAGAGGTTTACGGTGCCGATTTTGGCGTTTGCTCCTAATTCTGTGGTTAGCTCATCGGTGCCAGCGTATTTCGCGATGCCCCATTGTTTTTGGCTCTCGGGTTTCTCCAGCACGCCGAATGTCGAGAAGTTCTTTCTAAGATAGCGCACTCTGCCTTCAAGACTTAGCGCATCAGAAACTTTGAGTTTGCTTTGAATTGCGATAGCGTTGCTTATGTTGTCCTCGTCGTCTCGTATGGAGAAGGTGTTTCTGTCAAATGAGGAAATAGCTTGCTCAATGGATACGGACGCCAGATTCAGATTTAAGCCTACTTTTGATGTGAAAAGCCATAGTTTTTGCGGGGAAACGATAGAGTCCGGAACGGAATCGCCGGATGAGGTAAGAACCGCCATTACGCTGCTGTCGATCGCTGATAGTGGATGCTTCCTGTCGTCGAGCTGGGAGGCGAACCCTATCCCGAGAGACATACTTTTGCTTGGAGTAAGAGCTATCTGTCCGCCGAAGAATTGCTGTCTGAAAATGCCCGTAATGTACTGAAACTCAACGAAAATAATGTCTGATGAGTTTATCGGACGCTTGGGAGTAAACATTATCTGGGCGAGATTGTAATCGATAGTGTAATCGTTGTCCAAACCTCTAACGAGCAATTTCCCGTTCAACCATATGCGCTCCGTACCGGCAAGAATCGTTATGTCGCTTTCGCCAGATGCTCCGTAGAGTTGATACGGTCCTTGGTTTCCCTCCTGTGGGTATATTCTTTGTGATGCGAATTTTCCGCGGTTTATGGAACCGAATCCCGAGGCGTTCATGTGTTCGAATTTTGTCGCGAGAAGTGCTCCCTGAACCCTGCGCGTGAAATTTAGAAATTCACCAGCTTTGATGTTTGCATCGATGTCTCCTACAGATGCGCAAAGGTGTGGTGAACTTAGTTCTATAAGGATTTTATCGAATTCGTTAAGCTCAAGTGTGGTGCCCTCTGGTTGAAAGGGAACATTTTGATCCGACAGGAGCGCGTGAAAGGAAAAATTCATGGGCAATTCTCCATATGCCTCAAGTCTTAGTGAACCAGTTGAACTAAGATTGCTTCCCTGATCGACTCTTATGCCCTGCGTTATATAGCCGTTCGTGTTTATGCTGGTTGTCTGTTGCTGGGGTGTGTTGGTTGGTGCCTTAATATTTTCTTTTTCTGTGCCCCAAAGCGCCAGGTTTGACCTTGTTGGCATGAAAAGCGCACTCGCAGGGAAGTAGTTTATTTTAACCGAGTCGCAGTGTGGTTTTGACGAAAAAATTA
>JAGGRZ010000024.1 GCA_021159335.1 bacterium | reverse complement strand
CAGCAAAAGACACCCTTCGGGCGCTTCAGAGGATGATATCGTGGCTTTGTATTAATTGTTATTCCTGTTGGACAAAATCGCTGAAATTAATATTATAAAAATAAGCGAAACAACAAGTGGGGTTGGTGCTATGAAATGGATGGTTATAATTTTAATGACTGTAACTGTTTTCGCTGGCTTCTATGGTTGCGGACCAACTTTGCCGACACAGCCTAACGGCAATGGGAATAATGGCAGCCATACATCGAGCGATTACAGAATAGTAGCATTTGTTGGCAACTACAATCTTTCCCCGTGGTCAGTGGTTTATATAGAGCGCCTCAACCCGGAAGCCGCACCAGCAAATTCCGGATTCGTTAGAATTAACGACATTCCTTATTATCTTTATGTGGACTCTTCTGATGCCCATTTTGCCATATATGTTGATACATCATTCATAGACTACATGCCGAATCAAACTTACTATCTAAACATCGATATAGGCGACACATCGTTTTACTGCGGTGCTATGTCGCCTTCAACCGAGGAGATAACCATCACGGAGCCTGAATATGGCGAGATTTTCGTCGCAGGAGCTGACATAGATGTTTACTGGGATTATGTGGGTGGCTTCCCGCCGGTGGTGGGAATAAGGATTAGAAGCTACGACGACTATATCTTCCAGGACTATTACGAAGGTGGCACCACAACTAATTTTACCATTCCAGGTGATGTTACGCTCGGGTTTGAGGGTGAGGCTACCATAGAGGTTAGCGCTATAAGTCAGGTATCCATTTATCCCGGTGACTCCAGAAGCTTTTTCTCTATTTACCTCACGAGAGTTGTTCCAATCCGCATAACACCTTAAGAAGCAATATCTGCCATTTTGGCAGTCTGCTGACCAAAGAGAATTACCTCTCATTCCTGAAGTATCAATGCTTTTGTTTGCTCCATTTTCGCATAGGTAAGCCAACTTTGTGTTGCAAAATAAAGTATTACTGTTAGATTGGCATAAAAGTTGTTTATAAAACATTTGAAATGAAACTTTTGCGGCTGCGAAAAAAGGAAGAGCGCGAAAAGAGGCTTAGAGAGATTCTCAAGCGGGTGCGCAGAATTGATATTACTACGAGAAGATATGTTCAGGAGATTTTCTCGGGGCAGTATCATTCAGTTTTCCGGGGACGGGGAATAGAGTTTTCAGAGGTAAGGGAGTATCAGCCGGGCGATGATGTCAGAACTATCGACTGGAATGTCACGGCACGCATGGGTCGAACTTATGTCAAGGTATTTGAGGAAGAGCGCGAACTTACCGTGCTTATCGCAGCCGACATGAGTCGTTCAGCCGCATTCGGAACGAGAAACGAGCTTAAACGCGAAATAGCCGTGGAAATTTCCGCTCTGCTTGCCTTCTCCGCGATCCAGAACAACGACCTCGTTGGACTTCTGATGTTTACCGATAGAGTGGAAAAGTTTATTCCGCCAAAGAAAGGGAAACAACATATTCTGCGCATTATAAGAGAGCTCCTTGCTTATGAGCCGTCTCATCCTAATACTGATATTGCTGCTGCCCTGAATTATTTGCAGCGAATATTGAAGCGTTCAGCGATAGTTTTTTTGATCTCCGACTTTCTTGATGGTGACCTGAAAAAGCCTTTGGCGCTTACTGCTAAACGGCACGACCTTATTCCTATCGTGGTTTCCGACCCAGCCGAATGGCATCTTGAGGGTGCAGGGGTTCTGGTTCTTGAGGATGCCGAGACTGGCGAACTTATCGCAGTTGACACATCAGATAAGATGGTGGTTAATGAATTCAGGGCTCGAGCGCAGAAGGAATTTGAGGCGCAGAAGAAACTTTTTGCATCTGTAGGTATCGATGCTATTTATGTCCGCACCGATGAGGATTATGTTAAGTCACTTCAGCGATTTTTCAGACAACGAGCGCAACGATTCCGATGATGAAAAAATACATTGTAATATTTTTGGTCTTTGTTCTGAGAATTGCATGGGCAGATATGGTTCTTAAAGCGAGTGCTCAACCAGTGTTGGTTCGAATAGGAGACCCTATAGAATTTACCGTTCAACTTACATACCCAGAAACGCTTAAAGCAGGGCTTTTACTTGCTGGGCAGAAGCAGCTTGGCCCCTTTGAGGTTCTTTCTATCAAGCCTGATTCCGTGGATACTTTTGAGGGTAACTTCATAAGGCGATTTAGGTTTAAGCTTGCGCTTTATAACCCTAATGATGCTTTCATCCCGCCAGTCGGCATTGTGACGGTTTCGAAAGCAGGTGTTGCTGAGACCCTTTTTACTCAAGCTATACCTGTAAAGTTTTTACCGCTCGTTCCACCTGAGGCGGTTGATTCTATGAAAATTAGGGATGTCAAGCCTCCTTTACCGCTAAAATTTCCAGTCAAATTTTTTGTTATTAGAGGGGTTATAGGTATTGGTTTTGCGGCTTTTGTTCTTGCCTTGCTGTGGTATTTGTCGCTGAGACGCAGAGGGGTTAGTTTTATCTCGCTTATTTCGCCGCCCAGACCGGCCTGGGAGAGGGCACTCGAAATGCTGCGGTCACTCACGGCTACTGATTTGCTTAAAAACGGCGAAGTTAAGGAGTATTTCGACAGGCTGACGGACATTCTCAGATGGTATATAGAACACAGATTCGGAGTTGCTGCACTTGAACTTTCGACGACAGAAATCCTCGAAAATCTTAGGAGAACAAAGCTGGATGTTCCGCCACTTGAAGCGGAATATTTTATAAGCAAGACCGAGGAGCTTCTCAGGCGAGCAGACCTTGTCAAATTTGCGAAGTTCATACCAGATATGAGCGTTGCGCAAAAAGACACTGAAATAGTGCGGGAACTTATTGAGCGCACAATACCTGCTCCAACAGAAGAAGAAAGTGAAGAGGCGACCGCAAAAACGGATGAAACGCATGGAGCTTCTGCGGTTAATAATTGGTCATAGTTTTTTCTCATGGGTGGAGTGATGAACATAGTCTCGGGCAAGATTGGTTTCGCCAATCCTTATGTTCTTTTGCTTTTACTTTTCATACCGCTGGGGTTTTATCTTCTCAGGCGGTATCGAAGAGCTGCGATGATTTATCCTGTAACGCGGCGATTCGCTAATACCATGCGTTCGATAAGGGTAATTTTGTGGCGGGCATTGCCCTACATTTGGGCTGTAGGGCTTGGACTTCTCATTGTTGCCGCCGCGCGCCCGAGAGCAGGTTTTACAGTGGAAAAAAAGTACACAAAAGGAATAGATATAGTTATCGCTCTCGACATATCGTCATCGATGTATGCTGTTGACTTTCAGCCGAAAAACAGGATAGAGGTGGCAAAACTTGAGGCAAAGAATTTCATAAAGGGGCGACCGAACGATAGAATAGGACTTGTGGTTTTCGCTTCGAAGGCTTTTCCGCAATGCCCATTGACTATCGACCACAATATTTTGCTCCAGCTTCTCGACAAAGTTAGTGTTGGTGACATAGAGGATGGCACGGCTATAGGTGATGCCATAATAACCGCAGCTGGTAGACTTAGAAATAGCAAGGCGAAAAGCAAAGTCATAATTCTTCTTACCGACGGCAGGAACAACACAGGCAAAATAGACCCTATAACTGCTGCTCAGGCTGCTGCTGCGCTGGGGATAAAAATATATACTATAGGAATGGGAAAGCGCGGGAAAGTTTTGTATCCCGTCAAAGATGTCTTCGGTAGAACGAGGCTTATGCCGATGGACATTCCAATCGATGAGGATGCGCTCAGGCAAATCGCATCGTCCGCAAATGGTAAATATTTTAGGGCAACGAGCAGGGAAAAACTGCATAAAATTTATCAGGAAATAGACAAGCTTGAAAAAACGAAAATAATAGTCAAACGATTTAAGCGCTACAAAGAGCTGTTTTATTATCCGCTTATCGCGGGTTTTATTTTGGTGCTCGCAGCTATTGTGTTTGAATATCTGGTAGTGAGGCAAATACCATGATAAAGTTCGCCAATCCACATATGGCTTTTTTGTTTGCTGGGGTTCCGGTTTTGATACTGCTTTTTTTGGTTTATGACTCGCTTCGACGGCGGGCTTTGTCGCGAATAGGTGACAGGAAGCTTATCGAGCGAATGCTTCTTTTTTACAATCCGGTAACGAGAACATGGAGAAGGATATTTTTGGTCTTGGGATATTCTCTTTTGGTTCTTGCGCTTATGCGGCCGCAAATCGGCGCGAAGCTTGAAAAGGTTAAGCGCGAGGGGATAGACATAGTTTTCGCACTCGATGTATCTAAATCCATGCTTGCCGAGGACCTTAAGCCTAATAGGCTGGCTAATGCCAAAAACGAAATTCGCGATTTCGTCAGGTTGTCCGCCACCGATAGGTTCGCGCTGGTCGTTTTTGCGGGAGATGCTTACATAATGTGCCCTCTAACTATCGACTACGATGCATTCCTTATGTTCCTTAATGCGGTGGATGTTGGCATAGTCGCTGACCCGGGCACCGACATAGCGCGTGCGCTTGGGGTGGCAGAAAAAGCTTTCGTCGAGGACGTTCCGCGTTATAAGGCGATAGTTCTGATAACTGACGGTGAGAATACAGCAGATAGTGACCCCATAGGTGTTGCCAAGGAGTTGGCAAAAAAAGGAATAAAAGTCTACACAATAGGTGTTGGTTCTCCGACGGGCGCACCTGTGCCCATGAAGGATTCCAAAGGAAATGTTATCGGATACAAAAGGGACCCTGTCACCGGCGCTATAGTAACCTCTCGCCTTGACGAGGACTTGCTCCAGCGCATAGCGGAAATAACCGGTGGCAAATATTTTGCTGCTCGCCCTGGTGCTGAAAACATTCGGTCAATGCTTTCCGAAATAAGAAAAATGGGCAAAAAGGAGTTTGAGACACTCGTTTTCAGTCATTATGAGGAAAAGTTCTACTATCCGCTTACGCTTGGTATCCTGTTCTTGTTAGCTTACTGGGCTTTGCCCGAAAGAAGTAAAAAGTTGAAAATGTGAGGAAAATTTATTATAAATTAAACATCATCTTATCTGGAGCTTTTAATGCTTGACTTTATGCGAAATTGGTGGAGGCACTTTAAGGCTATGTGGTCGGGCTTTTACAAACATGGTGGACCAACTATGGCGGCTGCTATATCGTTCTATTCATTGCTTTCGGTAGTGCCATTGAGCATGTTCGGACTTTCGCTGGCTGGTCTCATTATGGGGTCACCCAAAAAAGCAGCTGATGTTATACTATCCTTCATAAACATTCAGAACATGTTTCCTGAGGGCGTTGCCAATATCAACAAGATAGCCACGAAGTTCGTGTCTCAGGCGCCCACAGCAACGGTGATAAATGGATTTCTTTTGTTTGTGCTTTCAGGCGGTGTTTTTTTGGTTATAGAATCAGCAATAAACAAGGTTTTCGAGGTTACGGACAAGCGTCCTCTTTGGCGGCAACTTTTGATGGCTTACTTCCTCATGTTTTTAACATATGTCTCACTTCTTGGTTCGGCTTTTTTCACATGGGGAGTAAACCTTCTCTCTGACCTCGGAGTCGTATTCCTTGGTATGACAGCAAAGGACCTCTCGACATTTTGGAAAATAGTGTTTTTCATTGCACCCATAATTTTGGTTTCGTTCTTTTTCAGCCTTACATACAAAATCGTGCCCCAGAGAAAAGTTAGGTGGCGATATGCAATTTTCGCAGGATTGTTTTCTGGCATTATGTGGGAAATAGCAAAAAGAATTTTTACTATATATGTAAAATACATCGTTCGTTTCAATCAGCTTTATGGTGGAATAAGCACCATATTAGCTACATACCTATGGGTTTTTTACACCGCATCGATAATGCTTTTGGGCGGTGAGCTGGCGATGTCTTTCATTAAATCCACAAAATTAGTCACATCGAAAGTATGATGAGAGGACATTTGATAAAATTACTATTAGGGGTGAATTTGTTAGTTTTCACGCTCTCCTCGGCGACGCCCTGGAAGGATGTGAAGAAGGGTATCAAGGATTTTAAGAAAGGGCACTACGAACAGGCGCTCAAAAGATTTAAAAAAGCCGATAGCAAAAGCGATGAACATCTGAAACTGGCACTAAACGAAAGTTCCGCACTATACATGATGGGCAAATACGACGAGGCGGCTAAAGTCGTGGCTAAAGCCATTACGGAAAATCCCGAGATAAAGGACACCGCCCTTTATTCAGCTCTTTTTTACAATCTTGGGAATTGTTTTTTCAAAGCGGATAGTATTGCGAGGGCAGCAGAATTCTACAAGGCTGCGTTGAAGCTGAATCCATACGATGAAGATGCGAAGTATAACCTTGAGCTTGCAATGAAGCTTCTTAATGAGTCGGGCGGAGGTGGAGGAAGTAGCAAAAAGAAGCAGGGTGAGCAGAGTAAGCAGCAGAAAAGCCAGCAGAAAAAGAAAGAGCAGCAAGAGAAGCAACAGGCTCAGCAAGAGCAGGCTGAAAAACAGAAACAAGAGCAACAAAAAGCCCAGATGAAAAAGGGTGCGATGTCCAAGGAGGAGGCCGAAAAACTTCTCGAGGCATTCCAAAGGCAACAGCAGGAGTTGATAAACCAGCAACTTAAACAGCGCAGAAGAGGAGCGCGTTACGAGAATCCTCGAGACTGGTGAGAGCCATGAGAGCATTAATGTTACATTTAGTGTTTGCGCTTAGCATCGTTTTCGCCGCCGAGGATATTACAGTTACCGCCTCAGTGGATAAAACTACTGCTTTTTTGGGTGATGTTGTTACTCTGACTGTTACTGTGCAGGGGAGGAAACTTCCATCTGTGAGTGCGCCCCGATTTCCCGCAACCAATGATTGGAGCCTGCGCGGAACATCGTCGTCGACATCGACGAGCATACAGATTATAAATGGGAAAATGACATCATCGAAAACCATTGACTACATCTACTTCATAGTACCCCAGCGAACAGGCAAGCTCGTTATTCCATCCATGGAGGTTCTCGTTGGTGGTAAGAAATACAGGACCAAGCCTATAACCGTCAATATTCTTTCTGGAGGTGCGAAACCGCGACAACCAAAGAAGGGTGCACCATCGGCAAGACAGCCAGCAGGGCAACCACAGAGCGCAGAGCAGGATGTATTTATTGGAGTGGATGCCAACAAGAAAAGCGTATATCAGGGCGAGCAGATAACAGTTTATTTTACGCTTTATTCTCGCCTTGACCTGGTTAATCTTAGCTACAAAAAAGATGCCGAATTCAAGAATGCGTGGGTGGAAACCATTTTCGAGGCTACAAGGCTTCAGCCCCGCGTCGTGACTATAGGTGGTAAGCGTTATTATGCGTTCCCGATTAAGACAGTTGCTGCGTTTCCGCTTATGCCCGGGTATGTTACCGTTGAGCCTATGGAGCTTAAGTGCGTTGTTCAATACCCACCACGAAGTTTTTTCGACTTCGGACGCCGAGCCGAAATTATTGCCCGAAGCAAACCGCTTAAAATAAAAGTTCTTTCATTACCTGAGGCAGGAAAACCCGATGGTTTTACAGGAGCTGTGGGTAAGTTTTCGTTTTCTTTAAAAGCCGACAGAGATACACTTTCCGTCGGTGATGCTTTGGGGATTACTGTTAGAGTTTCTGGTGCCGGGAATATAGAGACGATAACGCTTCCACAGCCACAATTTCCCCAGGACTTTGAAGTTTTTGACAAAAAGGAAAAGGTAACGAAGGATGTCAAAGGTGAGCAGATAATAGGCACAAAGTCGGCAGAGTATGTCGTGGTTCCCCATAGCGAAGGTGAGTTCATTATTCCACCTGTTGAGTTCAGTTATTTTAATCCGCGAACGAGAAAGTATGTTAAACTCTCATCCGACTCGATTAGAATTGTTGTTGGTCCAGGCAAAGGAGTTTCCATTGTGGGTCCGGTAGGGAGAAGCAGAATCGTTGCAGTGGGCGGTGATATAGAGTTCATTAAGCCCGATGCGCTCAGGCTCACTGTAGGAAGACTGTCACTTCCAAATGGGCTTAGAGCACTCTGGTTCATTCCGATAGAGATTCTCGCTATTCTTGGGGCGTATGCGTACAGGCTTCGCTATGAGCGTATGCTCAGGGACATAAAGCGTATAAAGGCTTCGCGGGCATTTAAGGAGGCTCAGAGAAGGCTTTCTGGGGTTAGGCGAGCCAAGGATGCTGCTCAGGCGCTTTCGGCAATATATGATGCTATATTCCAGTTTATCGCGGCGAAGCTTGGCATAGAAGCAGGCGCTGTTATTTTCGACGAGGCTGCTGCTAAGCTTATGGAAAAAGGCGTCCCTGAGGAGACTATTGAAGGGCTCAGAGATGCGCTCGACAAAATTCATTCTTCGAGGTTTGCGCCAGCTGGCGAGCACTGCGATGTAGTCGAGCTTTCTGAAAAAGTACGAGAGTATCTTAAAACTATAGACGAAACTTTCGACAGGGCATGACTACAAGGAAACTGACAGTAGTGTTTTTTCTTTTGGTATTTGCGCTGTCGTCTGCGCAATCAGATGTAGCCTCATACTACAACGAGGGTAACAAAGCATATCGTGATGGCAAGTTTGATGAGGCGCTCGAAAATTACCTTAAAGCTGTGGAGTTAGGGGGTTGCGATTCAAAATTGTTCTTCAACATTGGAAACGCATACTTCAGGCTCGGCAAGATGGGAAAGGCAATACTTTGGTACGAGAGAGCGAGGCTTCTTTCCCCTAACGACCCCGACATACTAAAAAACCTCAATTTTGCCCGTTCATTAACTAAGGATAAAATAGTTTCAATATACAGGGGTTCATTGCTTCAGGTTCTTTTTGATTTTATAAGAAGAATACCTTTTAAAGGGTATTGGTTCGTTTTGCTAATACTTTCGGTTTTAGCCACTTCAGCGACTATATATTACATTCTCAGGCTTTCGGGGCGTTGGGTAGCTGTTGTTTTGTGGATTTTTGTTATTATTTTTGCTTTTGGCTGGTACATAAAAAGCGCGAGTCCATGGGAGCTTAAGACGGCTATAGTCGTTGTGCCCAAAGTAGATGTGCGAAGTGAGCCGACTGAAACTGGCGAGCTTTTGTTTACCATACACGATGGTACGAAGGTGGCAGTTAAAGAAGAGAGATTTGGCTGGTTCAGGATAATGCTCGAAGATGGGCATTCAGGGTGGGTTCCTGATTCAGTAGTCGAGCTTGTCGTTGCGAAAGACCTCGCGCAAAGAGTCAAAAAAGAGCTTGGTGAGAAATGAGCGCGATAGATTTCAACAAAATTTTGATGCTTTTCGAAAGTGGGCGGCTCGAGGTGGTTGACCTATGGGGAGGTTCTGACAGAGCTTTTAGGAGAATTTTTCTGCCCGAGGGAAGTGTCATACTTTTGTTCCAGCGCCAGACTGTGGAACTTTTGCGTTACTTTGAGCTTCTGAAATCACTTTCTGAGCAGAGCATCCCTGTTCCGAAGATATTCGGTATCGATGCTGCAAGGCGTGTGATGGCTCTTGAGGATGCAGGTGACATGTCGCTTTATCTTTGGGTTAACTCTACTTCTGATTTTTCTCCATACTTTGAAGCTGTTGATATTCTTGCGCGTATTCACGAGCTTACAGCAGTTCGCGGGGCATCGACACAGCCCTTTGAATTTGTAGACTTGATAAATGAGTCCCATTACTTCACAAGACATTTTCTTGTAAGATTGTGCGAATTTTCGCCCGATGTGTTGGATTACATCGAGGATGAGTTTTATGGTATAGCGACTGAAGTTGCGGACTCTCCTCGAGGGTTCATGCACAGGGATTATCAATCTCAAAACATTCTTATTGCGCGTGGTAAAATAGTGGTTATAGATTTTCAAAGCGCCCGGAACGGGTTCAGAGTGTATGATCTGGTCTCGCTTCTTGAGGACCCATATGTGTCCATACCTGAAAGGATGAAATTTTTGCTTATAAGGGCGTATCTTGATAGTTCAGCACTAACCAAAGATGAGAAACAACGGATAATCGAGGTTTATCCTTATGCTGCGCTACAAAGGCTCATGCAAGCTACCGCAGCTTACTCTTATCTTTCGCTTGAGAAGGGCAAACGATGGTTCCTTAAATTTCTGCCCGTGGCTGTTGAGAGAATAAGGTTCTGGCTCGATGAAACGGGCAGATTTCCCGGATTGGCGCGCGTTATTGCCGAATCAGCGGAACGCATCAAAAAATTTAGATTATAGTTTGGGCTAAATCGTTGTGATTAAAGTTTTTAGGCTCAAATTTTTCCAATTTTTTCTTGACACTCATAATCTTATAAATAAGTTAACAATCGGCGGTATCGTCTAGGGGTTAGGACGCGTGGTTCTCAGCCACGAAACCGGGGTTCGAATCCCCGTACCGCTGTTTTATTCTGTTAAATGGGCAGAAAAGTAAATATTTTGTTGAAATAAAATGATTTGTAACCTATCTTTAATAAAGAAGCAAATAAGGGGGGATTAAATGAAACAGAATATGTGTGTTTTAATTCTTATCCTTGTCTTTACCAGCATTTCACTTTTATCAGCGCAAAGCATAAGTCTTGAGGGTGTTCTAAGCCGTCTAAGTGAGGGCACCTACGGCGAAGTTGCGGGGAATTATCTTTTCGTCCTTTCGGACCACATAACTATTTACGACATTTCGGATTGGTTGCATGCAAGAGAAGTAGGCGCAGTCGAAATCTCGGGTCGAAAAATTAATGCGTTCGCAATAAAGGACTCATTTCTGTTCGTTATAGGAACTGACGACAGATTCAGAGTTTTTGCTTTGGGTGATACGGTTCATCCTTCAGAGGTTGCGAACCTGAGACTTGAACCCTATACCGGGCGATTAACCCATCAAATACTTATCATAGGAGACTACGCTTATCTTCCAGCGCGGACACGCGGATTAAAAATTCTTAACATTGCGAATCCTCGCTCGCCTTCTGTAGCTGGCAGCTATTCATGCACTCCTAATGCATTGCGGGTAAAAGATACTATACTTTTTGCCATAACTGATGATGGACTTACCCTTCTTAACATTTCCAACCCTACATCGCCGGTGTGGCTTACTGATGTTAGGATTTCGGGCACTAAGTCTGATATTATGTTTGCTGACTCGCTTTTTTATTTGCTTTCGTGGGATACGATAAAGGTTTTTGCGTTTCATTCGCCCACATCTGTAGCTGAAACAGCTTATTACGCAGTTGGCACAGGAACCAAGTATATAGAACATTATAACGATTCCATAGCGTTGCTTCTCTGCGACACGATGCTTGCAACATTTAATCTGAACTATCTCGACACATTCATGATTATCTCATCCTTAGGTGGAATGAAAGGCATAGGGCAGTATCTTATAAAACTTGGCAACAAGGCTATAGTCATAACATCGAAGCTGCTCCATTTCTATGACATCTCAGACCCTACCGCGATATCCATCGACACTGCTTACGGGTTCTACTTTGAGGACTCGTGGAGGTATATGGGCTATCTATTTTCGCTCGACAAATTTGGTCATCTCGGAGTAATAGATATAGGCAGACCCTCAAGTATGCGCATCCTTTCAGTAATTCCTCTTTATGGTTCTCCGCAAAGGTTAATGATAAAAAACGGTCGGCTTTATTACAGAGATTTCGGGTGCGGAGTTGGCATAGTTGATGTAGGCACGCCTACCATGCCTTATCTTGCTGGAGCGTTCAGAACTGGGTCCCCTGTCTATTCTTTTACCGTTAAGGATTCGCTGCTTTACACCGTCACAATTGATACCTTTTATGTAGTTAACCCTCGAAACCCATTTTCTCCGGACATAATTCATGCCATCTATTTTGGCGGGGTTTCAATGCCGAGCAATGTTTTGGTTGATGTCCCTGATTACAGAGCATTCATTCTTTCATCGAACAACACCCGGGCTAAACTTTACATTTACGACCTCACAAGTCCCTTAGGACCAACTCTTCTCGATACCGTGGATATCGATTGCTCAGGGCTTGGTTATGTGGCTGAGATGAAATACATAGGACATGATAGGTTGCTCATGACTTTTTCCGACAGAGGTATCAGAATTTACGATGTTATGAATCCTCACAGCGTGAGCCTTGTTGATGAGGCATCGTTCGATTACATACGAAGAATTTTCGTGAGGGATACGATTCTTTTCGCGAATGATGGTAACAGGCTGCTTGTGATAAAGATTTCACCCGATGATACAATGCAACTCCTCGAAACATTCGATATACCATATGTTAGCTACCTTTGGGGTGGAATTTATGTTCATCCGCCATACGCTTTCCTTTCTGAGGGGTCGTATCTTTTTGTCGTTAATGTTTCAGAATACGCTGGAGTCACTGAGCAAGCTCTATTACCTGAAATAGCTAAAATTACGGTGTCACCGAATCCGTTTAACAAAGCATGCCAGATAAAACTCTCGGGTATTACTGAACCTGCGGTAATGAAGATAATCTCCATAGACGGAAGGGTGGTGCAAAAAATTGCGGTGTCTCATTCTGGTACATATTACTGGAAACCTGCTGATGATGTTTCCTCGGGTGTTTATGAAGTAGTGGTTGAAAGCTCTGGTGGAGTGGTCGCGAAAAAGGTCGCATTTATTAAGTAAACTGCTCGATAAATTTTTTGCTTTTCTGCTGGTTTTGCGCTCTTTGGTGGACAAAAAGTATTTGACCAAAATGTTGGACTTTTTATATTTAGTAGAACATGTGAGCGAGTTGAATATGAGGGGTATTTTTAAGGAAAAATTTTATGTTGATTATAAGCGGTTATTTCTAATTTTTTGTTTGCATACTTGGGGTGATTATACTAAAGTAAGATTTAGAAAACAAACATTAGGGGGTTAATTATGAAGTATGTCGCAATCGTTGCTTCTATTCTTCTTATTGGGGGGTTTATTTACGCGGACGACTTTACTGGCGCAAGACCATTAGGTCTTGGTAGGGCGTTTGTTGGCGTTGCCGATGACGCTAACGCATTGGATTGGAATGTAGCTGGTATAGCATCGTTCCAGTACATGTCGTTTACCGCAAGCTTCAACAAACTTTTTGCTGGAATAAGCGGCGATAACATCGGCATGGGACATCTGAGCCTGGTAAGCCAGTATAGGACTCTTTTCGGATATGGACTGTCCTGGCGGTATCTATTCTCGAATGTTTACAGCGAGCATCACATAAAGATTGGGTTAGCCCATAGATTCGGCTGGAAGAAAAAGGGCTTTTTCGGAAAACATCCGTTCTCTATTGGTGCTGCGCTCAGGATAGATGGTGTAGGCTATAATCTTGACAATGCCACCCCACCAGATCAGAATATGATAACCAGCGGCGAAGGTGTGGACCCCCGTAATGACCCTGTTTTCGCCAACGGCACATCGAAATGGGGGTTCTCTGTTGATGCGGGTATTCTGTGGCGGTTCTCGCCAAAGATTTCTATAGGTGCAGCTGCTTACAATCTGCTTCAACCAAACCTTGCACTGAACACTGGGGAGGAGAATGGTAAACTGCCGATGCAGCTTAGATTCGGAATAGGTTTCTCGCCGAACAAGAACATGCTTATAGCGGGTGATGTAAGATATTATCAAGAAGGCGGCAATGTTATAACTCCTCATATCGGTATTGAGCAATGGTTTTACAAGCACATGTTCGGGATAAGAGCTGGTTACGATGTGGATGAGCTTACTCTGGGTATAGGCTGGCGGCTTAAGAGACACTGGTCATTTGGATTTGACTATGCTCTCGTTTATCCGCTCAACGAGCTAAGCAAAGCTGGTGCTACCTCGCACAAATTTTCAGCAATATTCAACTTGCCCAACCCGATACCTGCGTGGGATTTCGCCGCAATCTCTGTGGAGCCAAAGATCAAAAAGCTGAAACCTGGAGACCAGATTGATGTTTCGGTTACATTCAAAAACCTGAGCGCCGGTTCCGCCAAGAATGTTAATTACTCCGTGTACACAAGAAAACCTGATGGGACATATGCTCTTCTTAAGACTGGAACAATTCCTAAGATGAAAACGGGTCAGGAAGTAACTATAGTTGCCAAATTCCAGGACTTCCTTCCCGGTGAATATACTATTTATGCGGCTATAGATGACGATGGTACTGCGTTACCGAAGATAAATAGTAAAGTCAGCGAGCTTGATGAGGGCAACAATGTTGCTGAAAATACCGTAAGGATATTCCCGGGACCAAAACCTTCCATTTCATTTGAGCAAGATACGCTCCACATAACGAGAATAACATTCCAGGAAACTGAGGAGCCTGTTCTCCCGATAATTTTCTTTGACCCCAAGAGTGCAGATATTCCCGACAGATACAAGAGGGTTCTCGACAAGCTTGCTGACAGGATAAGCAATAACCCCGATGTTGTGGTGAGAATAGCCGGTTACTTCGATGACGAGTCCGATGGTAAAGACAATATTGATATAGCCAAAAAGCGTGAGCAGGCGATCTACAATTACCTTAAGGCAAGGGTTAAGAATCCGGACCAGCTCGTTATAGACACCAAGCACGACTACGCTAAGAAGCGCGCTGGTACTGGTAAGCGATACATAGGAATCGAGCGTTACCTCCCGATGATTCGCCACGAGAACCGTCGTGTTGAGCTTTCCGCTGAGATGCCAAAACTGGCTAAATCGCAGATAGAGCAGATAATCAAGTTCAAGAAGGGGCAGATTCACAAGAAAGTTGACTTCTCAGCCAATGCTATGACATACAAGACTATACTTGAAAAGAACCCTGATGTGATGCTTCTTGTCGAGGGTTACGCAACCAAGGACGAGGCGAAACCGACACTTCTTGAGCCTTCATTCCTGCGTGCAGCGGACATTAAAGAGCAAATTAAGAAAGTTGTTCCGTTCTACCTCTGGGACAGAATATTCGCTTGGGGTGAGGATAGATTCCCTGCCGACGAGCCACATGTGAAGATTTCCTTGCTTGCCGATGGTGTGCTTTACAAGCCGTTCCCGGGCAGAAAAATCCCGAAAGGTATTACAGTTGGCAATCCGCAGAATAAGGTTTTGATGAGCGTGAAGTCGGACAATCCGGTGGTATCGCACAGGGCGGAGCTTTATGAGCTTGGTGGCGGTGTGGTTAAATTGTTCAAGGCTGGTTCTGGAGAGCCGCCGGCAACGCTTCCATGGGACTGGAAGATGGACAACGGGAAATATATTGAGGGTGGTAAGTTCTACTATGGTAAGCTTACCGCTACTGACGAACTTGGCGCAGTTGGCGAGGCCGTCTCGGAGACGCTTGTGGTTGACCAGGTCGACAAGGTTTACGGTGAGGAGTCGAGACTTCTTGTGGTGTTCCGCTTCGACAAGGATGTAGCCATTTCACCGTACTACCATAGCCGCATGGAGGCTATAGCCAAGCGAATAATCGAGCTTGGTGAGCGCGGTGGTGAGCCGCTGACGATAGCTATAACGGGTCATACCGACATAATCGGTCTTAGACGCCGTAACCAGGAGCTCTCGGTTGAGCGTGCTGTAAGAGAGCTTAAGAATCTGAGGATCTACCTCAGACACATGCTCAACTTAAAGTCGGATAAAGAGGTTACAAAGTGGCTCAAGGACCACAAGTTAACCCTTATTTCCGAGGGACACGGTCCTGATAGACCTTATACCCTGAAGAAGATGCGCGACGATGGCACCACTTATGATAAGATGATAGGTGACAACAAGGTGCCTGAAGGTCGTCAGTTCAACCGAAGGGTGCAGGTAGAGTTCCGCGCGAAGAAAGCCAAGGGCAGAAGACGATAACGAAACCACGAAGCCCAGGCTATGGTAGTAAGCCCTCCGGAAACGGAGGGCTTTTTTATTGGAGAAATTGCAATTATGAAGAGAAAAAATCTTAGGGTTTATCTCAACTTCTGAATTACTTTATTAATGTAAGGATAATCCACACAAGCGGGTAAACCCAGAGTATTGAATCGGTTCTATCCCATATTCCGCCATGTCCCGGAAGAATTTTGCCCGAATCCTTAACCCCGAATTGCCTCTTAAGCTTCGATTCGAAAAGGTCGCCCAGTTGACCAGCAAAAGCTGTTACCATAGCGCAAAGCCATAATTTCGTTGTATCAAATTTGCTCCATATTAGGGGCACAACGAGTGCTATAATAACTGCGCTAACTATGCCCCACAGGAACCCTTCCACCGTTTTTTTGGGGGAAAATTCAGGTGCCAGCTTGTGTTTTCCAGTTAGCGAGCCACCCCAGTATGCTGCTGTGTCAACTATCCAGACCATTGCCACCGGAAGAATAGCCCAGTGTGCTCCGAAACGACGCACGAGTAGTATCGTAGATGTTATCGGTCCCGCGTAGATATAAGTGAAAAGCATTGAGCTTGACCTTTCCTGAGTGCCTTCCGTGGCTTTTGTTGAAAGTTCGGTAACGAGAAGTATTATGACCGAACCCAGAAATAATTGGAGCAAATTCTCGTAGCCAAAGAAAACTGCTGTTTGCCAGATTACGGCAAGAAGACATATAAGAATTATTCGCCACAAAGAGATTTTTTGCTTGGAAAGTTTGAAAAATTCTATTATAAGCCCTATCCCAACAAGCGATGTGAGCACAAAAAGCGGGTATCCCCCGAACCATAATAATATTATGACGATAGGACCTATTATGGATGCCACTGATACTCTTTTTATAAGCTCTCTCACTGCGCTACCCTCTGTGAATATACATTTTGAAGCATTCCGATCATCGACCAGAAAACTATTAGCGAGGACCCACCCGACGAAACGAATGGCAGAGGTATTCCCGTTATTGGTGCGAGTCCTATGCACATCGATATGTTAAGCAAAGCCTGAAAAATTATCACGGCTGCCACTGCGAAAACCACCATTCTTGCGAAGTGGGTTCTTGTCATGCGAGTTAACATTAGCGCACGCCAGAATAGGAGAAGATAAAGTATTAACAATGCTATAGCTCCTATAAATCCGAACTGTTCCCCGAGAACTGCGAATATGAAGTCGGAGTGTTTTGCAGGAATGAACTGGAGCCGTGTCTGTGTGCCTTTCAGGTAGCCCTTGCCAAAAATTCCGCCCGAGCCAACAGCTATTTTGCTTTGAAGAAGCTGGTATCCTGCGCCGAATGGGTCATGTTTGGGATTTAGGAACACCATTATTCGCTCGCGCTGATAGGGATGAAGCCGCGACCAGACATACGGCGTCATTGCACCGAAAAATATCGCTATCAAAAGTATGATAAAGCCAAGTTTAATGTGGATACGGAATTTTATTATTATTAGTATGAGCAGAACGAAGTACAGTGTCCATGCAAGCCAGTGAAAAGCGCAGAGTATCGCAAGGATTGGATTTAGTATCATGAATAAAACTATAGGTTTTATGCCCGCAGCAAGTAGCATGACGAAGTATATTATCCAGAAAACCAGTCCTGTTCCTAAATCGGGTTCTTTTATGACGAGAAAGAATGGGATTACAACCAGCGCGGCACCGCCGACGATAACCTTTAAGGAGTTAATTTGTTTGAGGTGGTCTCTGAACCATCTTCCAAGCACGAATATCATGGCGAGCTTCGAAAATTCCGACGGTTGAATTCGGAGTCCGCCAAAGCCAAGCCACCTTTTGACATTCCCCGTCTGAAGGAGCACGAGAACGAGTAACAAGACCGCAATAATATAATATATGTATGCTAACCCGTCGTGAACTCTAAGCGGTATTCGCCAGAAAAGCAGCATCGCCCCAATCCCGAGCAGCAAAAAAGCGGACTGCCTTATGTAAAGAAGATTTATCGGTGTGCCCACTACTGCTGAGTATATCAGCGCTATTCCCGAAACGCTTAAAACCAGCGCTACCCCAAAAACAAGAAGGTCCAATTTCATAAATTTATAATAATCTGAGGCGGCTTAAAGTCAAGGTTTGGCTTACATCATTTAACTTCAATAAAGACATCAATTGTTACGCACCTTTGAAAATAGGAAGAAATCTGATTAAGCCAGCAATCATTGAATAAATTTAGCTGTTTTAAATTCTATCTATCCACAATTTTTGAGGATACTTCTATAAATCCTTACTTGCCTTTAGTTTATAATTTACCATCTGAGCACCTATGGTTAGTTAATTGCTCGAAAGCAAGAGTATTCCTTTTGAATTTACCAAGTAGTGAATCCAGTCACAGCTCGACAATTAATATTTAGTCTTTTTTGAATTATTTTTTTGTCAGGTATTCGTGAATTGACCGAGCAGCAATTCTGCCCTCGCCTAAAGCACGGATTACAGTTGCGCCACCACTCACGGCATCCCCGCCGGCGAAAATATCTGGCTGGTTGGTGCGCATATGTTCATCCACTTGGATGATTCCCCATTTATCGCGGGCAATGAACGGCGCTCGATCCAAGAACATCCGGTTAGGTCTTGTGCCTAATGCCTCAATAACCATATCGATATCTTCAAGGACAAAGTTGCTGCCCTCAATAGGTATCGGTCTGGGTCTGCCACTGGAATCTGGTTCGCCCAATCTCATCCTTATGAGCTCTATTCCTCGCACCTGGTTGAGT
>JAGGRZ010000023.1 GCA_021159335.1 bacterium | reverse complement strand
GAATAATTGATATAAATAGTAGATTGAATTTTCAGGAGGAAAGAATAGATGAGAAAAACCCTTATGGAACATGCTAAAGCCGGCGACGAGCTGCCTGAATTTAGGGAGGTAGCGGAATACGAGGGTGTAGATGTCGAAAAAGTAATCGAAGGCGTTGCCAAGGGAACCATAGTCATAGTGAAGAATTGCCGGCGCCCACGACCTATACGCTCAGTGGGTATAGGTGAAGGATTAAGCATTAAAGTTAACGCCAATATAGGCACATCGGAAGATATGGCTGACATAAATTTCGAGCTCGAAAAACTTCACGCAGCAGTTGACGCTGGTGCGGACACAGTTATGGACCTTTCAACTGGCGGCGACCTAAAAGCTGTTCGGGAAGCTATAATAAAAGAAAGCCCCATACCAGTAGGGACAGTGCCGATATACGAGACTACCGTTATGTTCAGGACTAATGGGGTGCCCATAATAAAGATGACTGCAGATGATATCCTTAAAACGATAGAGGAACAGGCAAAGCAAGGCGTTGACTTTATGACTGTTCACGCAGGGCTAACTGCAAAGACGGTTGAGATGATTCTCGAGGGAAGGCGAGTAATGAATGTTGTTAGTCGTGGTGGTGCATTCCTTTTTCAGTGGATCAAGTTCAACCAAAAGGAAAATCCACTCTACGAACACTTCGACAGACTCCTTGAGATAGCTCATGAATACGACATAACGCTTTCCCTTGGCGACGGTATGCGTCCGGGTGCTGTTGTCGATGCAACCGATAGGCCACAAATAGAGGAACTTATAACTTTGAGCGAATTGGTCGACCGTGCCCGCGAAGCCGGCGTGCAGGCTATGGTTGAGGGTCCTGGTCATGTTCCCATCGACCAGATAGAAGTAAACATAAAAATCCAGAAAGAGCTTTGCAATGGAGCACCATTCTATGTTCTTGGACCAGTTGTTACCGACATAGCACCAGGATACGACCACATTACATCAGCTATAGGGGGAGCGCTGGCAGCCTATTACGGCGCTGACTTCCTCTGTTATGTTACAAGAACAGAGCACTTATCGCTCCCCGATGTTTCGGCGGTTCGCGAGGGCGTTATAGTCACCAGAATTGCTGCTCACGCTGCTGACCTTGCGCGTCGACTGCCAAAGGCACTCGAATGGGACCGCAAGATGAGCGAGGCAAGATTCGCGCTCGATTGGGAAACGCAGTTCAAACTCGCCATAGACCCCGAGCGTGCGAAAAAAATCCGCGCAGCACTGCCACCAAGCGACAGCGATGTTTGCACAATGTGCGGAGAATACTGCGCTCTTAAGATGATAAGAGAAGCATTGCCAAAAGACCCCAGAAAAAAGTGATGACATACCCAACTTCTGAACATCGATAAAGCCACAAAATTGTAATGCCAAATTGTTTTTGTTTATTATATTTTAGAATGTAAACACACGAGGAGGATTTGATGAGAAGCAGAATGTTTGGTGTAGCAGTTCTTGCCGTGCTGTTGGGTCTTGTTTCCACAGCCTGCGCGAAGAAAGCCAAGGTTCCCAAAGGTGGAGTAAAACTTACCGCTGTTAAGGCAATAGGTAAAAGCCTTCACTACGATATGAAAATTCAGAAATATACTGAGACCTCGCACGACGGCGCAACTTTCTCGAGGCTCGTTAAAGGTAGTCTCAAAGCTGATGTCGATGTTACGGATGAGCGCGCCAATGGGTCAGTAGCAATGCACTATAAACTTCACGATGTATCGATATCAGTTTTCGAGAACCAGCAGCTTAAGGAATCGGAAGAGGTAAAAGATTTGGAAGGACTTGAGTTTACCGCCCTTATAGGGACACTGGGAACCGTTAGCAATGTGGAAAATCTGGACATCGAAGAGGAATTCAAGAAAAAGGAAATAACCCCTATGGACTTCATACTCTCCATGCGATTCCCACAGGAACCAATAAAAGAAGGATATGTATGGGCTGACACACAGGAGACTACTTTCACGAAAAATGGTATAAAAGTTACCCAGAAGATAATAAGAGATTTCAGGGTTGAAGGATTTCAGGTTATCGATAAAGACCTTTGCGTATTAATAAGAACCAAAGGTAATGTTAGCGTCCTGCAAAAAGGGCAAACCAAAAGCCAAAGTGGTGATATGATAGATGTCGATGTCACGGTTGAAGGAGAATCGAAGGGGAAAATAGTTTTCGATGTTGATGGTGGATACATACGGTTCATAAAAGCGACCAATTCATTCGATGTAAAGGGCAAGCAGAAAAACCTAAACACCAATGAGGAACGCCCGATTTCGTACTTCTCGCAACAGACCCTTGAGGCAAAACTGACAAAAATCGAGAAACTCAAGGAGGAGAAATGAAGGAGATAAAAGGGGAATTCAGCGGCGCCGATGTTAAGCTTGCGATCGTGGTAAGCCGCTTTAACGAATTTATCTCACAAAAGCTTCTCGACGGTGCCATAGATTATCTTAATCGTCACAATGTTAAAACGGACAAACTCGAAGTTTACTGGGTTCCTGGAGCGTTTGAGATACCTCTCGTTGCGAAGAAGCTCGCAGAAAAGGGGGATTACGACGGCATAATATGCCTTGGCGCAGTTATCCGCGGTGATACACCCCACTTCACATACATAGCAGCTGAAGTCACAAAAGGCATAGCTCAGACCGCGCTATCGACTGGCGTGCCGCTGGCGTACGGAATTCTAACCACGGACACCATAGACCAGGCTATAGAAAGAGCAGGGACCAAAGCGGGTAATAAAGGCTGGCTCGCTGCTGAATCAATACTTGAGATGATCTCGCTTCTCAGGAAAATAGGCTAAAAAGAAACTTCCTCTCAGGAGGATGGTAATGAAATATGTGGCTATAACATTGTTGACTTTAATGTCGATTTGCTTCGGGCAATACCACATAGTAGTTAACGAGATAATGTATAATTCACCGGGATTCGATAAGGAGTGGGTAGAACTTTACAACTTCTCTCGTTCAGATGTGGTCTTGGATTCGAATTGGACAATATCCGATGGCGAGGGAATATTTCATTTTCCGACAATAACAATAAGGGGCGGCGGTTTCCTGACTATAGTCGTTCACCTTCCCGATACGGGGCACCTTCCTTTCACCCCCGATGTTGATGCTACCGACCATCACATCTATCTTCGCAACGACAGCGACCAAGTTATAATAAAGTATCGCGGGACAGTTATCGATTCACTAACTTACCACTCGAGCTGGGGTGCTCCGCTTACCGATGGCAGAGGTTACACACTTGAGCGAATATCTGCATACAGGGACTCCAACGACTCCACCAACTGGTCTCCAAGCCGCGTTCTTGGTGGAACACCGGGCGCAGTTAACTCGTGCACAGGTGTGTTTGAAGGACAGACAATCACGGATGGTAGAAAATTATCAATATATCCGAACCCATTCAACACAGGCTGTGAGATAAGAACCTATACTGAGAAAAGTGCCACGGTCGAAATTTACGATTTTTCCGGGAAACTGATTTTTTCGCGCAGGATAAATACCGAAAAAGGGAATATTTACTGGATGCCGAAAGACATTCCACCGGGAGTATATATAATAAAAGTAAGAACAGATAAAAACTTTCAATCAAGCAAAGCAATATATATAAGATAGATTTAGTATAATATGAGGTGATGTTATATGTTCCGAGCCCTTTTGTTGACAATGTTTACTATTTTTCTTCTGGTGTTTAATCTGGGCGCACAGGAATTCGGAAGAAATAAGATACAATACAAGAAAACAACATGGTTCTATATAAAAACGCCAAACTTTATTATATATTATCCGGACGGCTACGAACACTTGATGCAATTCGCGCGCTTAGAACTCGAAAAGGGCTTAGACCAACTCTCAAGCGACTTCTCGTATAACATACAAAATCGCATTCCAGTAATTATATACCCAAATAATTTCGATTTTCAGGAAACGAACATAACACCACAAATTCTTCCTGAGGCTGTCGGTGGGTTCACCGAAATACTGAAAAACCGCGTTGTCGTTCCATTCAATGGCAACTGGGAGGAATTCAGGCATGTTTTGGTCCACGAGTTAACTCACGCTTTCGTATTCGATTTCCTTTACGGTAACGCTCCCGGTGGGATTTTCTCCATAAACAGACTTTTTGAGCTTCCTTTATGGATGGCAGAGGGTCTTTCTGAGTTCGAGAGCCAAGGCTGGGACCCGGAGGCTGATATGTTTTTAAGGGATGCTGTTGTTAACAATTATGTCAATCCACCCGACCAACTAAGCGGATACCTTATATATAAAGAGGGGCAATCCCTCATGCATTATATCGCCCAGCGCTGGGGAAGAAGAAAGCTTGGTGAGCTTTTTGCAAAGGGTCATGTAGAGATAACACAAGACAGAGTTGTGAAATCAGCATTGGGGATAACCACCAGTAAATTGTATGAGGACTGGTTGCTTTGGGTGAGAAAGCGCTACTATCCGCAGCTTGAGGGCAGGGAAATAGTGGTTGAGGCAGCGAAACAGTTGACGAACCACAAACGATATGGCAACTACTTCAATGTTCAACCCGCTATGAACCCCAAAAAACCTCAGATAGCTTTTATATCCGATAAAAGAGATTATGTTGACATATATATAATGGACATTCCTACTGGCATTGTTCGTCGGATAGAGAAAGGTGAAAGAACACAGCGGGCACAATCCTTCCATCCCATGACAAGCCGGCTTTCTTTCTCTCCAGATGGTAAATATCTTATATATTCCGTAAAACTTGGTTATTGTGATGGGATTGCTATATACGACCTTAATCGCAAAAAGCGAGTCAAAACATTATCCTTCGAGAAATACGGAGTGCGCCAGATAAGTTCACCCGCTATGTCACCGGATGGGAAGAAAATTGTTTTTGCTGGTCTTGCCCGCGGAAAAAGAGACATATATATAACAGACACATCCGGCTTAAGCATTCGAAAGCTTACTAATGACATATACGATGATAATTTTCCAACATTCTCAGCCGATGGTGCACTTATAGCCTTTTCCTCTGATAGACCCGTCGAAAACCCAAATGACCCTACCGAAGATTCATACCCGAAAGAGTATGGCAAATATAACATATTTATACTTAATCTCGACAAAGACACGCTGTTCCCGCTAACCACCGACGGCAGGGACAACATGTATCCTTCGTTCTCTCCTACTGGAAAAAAGCTCGCTTTCGTGTCATCCAAAAATGGTGTTAGCAATATATACATTGCCGACCTCGATTCAAATAAGATATATCCCATAACAAACCTTATAAGCGCAGCAAGTTGTCCCACATGGTCAGGGGATGGCAAAAAAATAGCATTCTCCGCATTCTGGAACGGAGGATGGGACATATATATGATTGAAAAAATAACACCTATTGACACAGAGTTGGTCACCTTCAAAACCGCCTTCGAGCTTGGGCCTTATGCGGGCCTTGCCGAACGCAGCGACTCAGCCGATACCAACCTAACATTCAGCGGTCAGCTATCAAAATTCCGTTTTAACGAGCAGGAAGTTGATACCTCGAGTCCCAAAAAATATACACCACAATTCTCCGCGGATATAGCGATGGTTGACATGGGCTACAGCACATATTACGGGCTTCTTGGCTCAGGGCTAATAATGCTTTCAGATGTGCTGGGCGACCACAAAATCCTTATAGCTACCGACCTTGCCGGAAGCGCGGAAAACTCAAATTTCTACCTTGGCTACGGTTACCTTCCCCGTCGAACGGACATTTATATGTCGATTTTCCATTATAAAAATTACTTCATGGAACCAGATACTGATGTCTTCGGAGACCGATTTTACGGGGTAAGCGCGAGCGCTTATTATCCTCTTTCACAATACACCAGAGTAGAAGCAGGAGCTACCTTCTTCGCAGTTGATCGGTTCTATTACACTCCACCATATCAGAGCATATATTCAGAAAATTTACTTTTTGGCGCAGCTTTGGTTGGGGACAACTCGTTGTGGGGATATGTCGGGCCAGTCGCAGGCGAGAGAAAGAGAATAAGTCTTGAGTACATACCCGAAGTGGGCAGAAACTCATTGCCACATTCCGCTGTCGAAATCGACTATAGAAAATACATTCATTTCGGAGACAACTACTCCCTCGCGCTCAGACTTTCTGGAGGACATTCGTGGGGCAAAAAACCAAAAATATATTATCTCGGCGGAACCGAGGAGTGGATAAACTATCATCTCGCAAAGAAGGACTTCTACTCCCTTTCGGACATTTACATAAACAAACTCGTCGTTCCATTGAGGGGATACGATTATTTTGAGCTTGAGGGAAACAAGTACATACTTTTGAACCTCGAATTCAGATATCCATTCGTCAAATACCTTGATCTTGGCTTCCCACCGATAACTATAAGCAAGTTATACGGTGCATTGTTTGCTGACTTAGGCGCTGCCACACATGGTTCGCCAAGAAGCATCGCCTTTTTCCGCGACGGCCGACTTAAGGACCCCAAAATGGGCGTGGGATTCGGCATGAGATTCTGGCTTTGGGTGTTCGCTTTTCAGTATGACATAGCCTGGAGATGTGACATGAAACACATATATGGAAAACCAAGATATTACCTTTCACTGGGCCTCGAATATTAACTTTTATCTCGTCACACCAACAAAGTGATAATGGAGGTGCTATGACTGCAAAAATAAATTTCATACTCGCTTTCCACATTCATCAGCCTGTAGGCAATTTCGAACACATATTAATGCATGCGACAAAAACCTCGTATAAACCACTTTTCACAAAACTTTACAAACACCCAAATATAAAATTTGTGCTTCATATAAGCGGACCAGTATGGGAATACTTCCAGGAAAAAGAACCTGAACTTATAGAGAAAATCGCCTTAATGGTTTCACGGGGACAGTGCGAGCTTATGGGCGGAGGTTTTTACGAACCCATACTCACCGTAATACCCACTGAAGACGCTCTGGCACAAATAAATTTGGCGAACGATTTCTTCGAAAAAGAATTCGGCATAAAACCCTCGGGAATATGGCTTGCGGAAAGAGTCTGGGAACCTAATATTCCTTCAATACTCGCCAAAGCCGGCGTTAAATACACTATGATAGACGATTATCACCTCAAGTCCGTGGGTATCGTTGGCAGAGAACTTTTTGGTTACTTCACCACGGATGATCGCGGAAACACAATCACCATTTTCCCCATAAACGAAAAATTGCGATACACTATGCCTTTCTTAAGAGTGGAGGAAACCATTGAATACCTGCGCAACATCGCCGACGAATCGGGCGAAAATCTTATCGTCTCAGCCGATGACGGAGAAAAATACGGATTCTGGCCAAAGACATATAAGTGGGTATGGAAACAGGGCTGGATGGAAAAATTTCTGACTGCATTGGAGAACAATTCATCATGGATAAAAACAACAACGCCATCCGAGGCTCTAAAAAATCTCCCCCCAAAAGGTAGAGTATATCTGCCGACATGTTCTTATTTTGAGATGAGCGAATGGACACTACCGCCAAGACTTGCCAGAGAATTCCACAAACTAATAGAAGAGCTAAAAGCACAAAATAAATTCGACGAAATGCAACCGTTCCTTAAGGGCGGATTCTGGCGAAATTTCCTCGCCAAATACCACGAATCGAACTGGATGCATAAACGAATGATATGGGTATCCTCGCTGCTTCGAAAATACAGCAAAGAAGGCCATCCAATCAGCAATGCTCGAAGAGCGCTTTTTAAATCGCAGTGTAATTGCGCTTACTGGCACGGCGTATTCGGTGGACTATATTTGCCCCATCTGCGCCGAGCCGTGTGGAAAAATTTAATAGAAGCTGAAGACGAAATAAGGAAAAAAGCTAAACTATCTCCGATAATAAAAATTGACCTCGACGCTGACATGCGCGAAGAAATCAGACTGGCCACGAATAAACTATCAATATGGGTCGCACCCCACAGAGGCGGAGTTATAGAAGAAATAACTTTTTACCCTGCCAAACTGAATTTGGTGGATACCCTCTCCAGACGGGAGGAAAGCTATCATGATATGCTTCTCAGGGCTGAGCAAAGCCCAACGAGTAAGAAACATCCAACGATATACCACAATGTGTCTGCTAAGGAAAAAGGATTAACCCAAAGAATAATCTACGACTGGTATATACGGCGATTCGCACATGAACACTTCATCGAGAGAAACATCAACGCTTCGGAATTCGAGAAATTACAATATAACGAGCTTGGCGATTTTGTAGATGGTGAGTTCGAGCTGGTAGCCGAGAGACATTCGAAAAACTACGCGATGGTTATCCTGAAAAGAGATGGCAACATACTAAAAGAAAGTTCAAGGTTGCCCGTCGAGATGATAAAAGTAATAGAAATAGCGGACGACACACTGAGCATAGCATACGAAATGGAAGGTGATTGCGAGCCCACAAAAGTCACATTCGCTCTGGAAACACACTTTGCCCTTCATTCATCAGGCTCAGAGCGCATAAAGGTGAAATTCCCTGAAAATTCGCCAAAGGAATATACTGCAGGAAGACATCTTACCATACCAAATGTGAATGAATTCGAGATAAAAGATGAATTATACAGGTTCACCATTCGGGCAAAAACACCGTCCGACAGGCTTTTTATGTTCCCTATAAAAACTATATCAAAGTCAGAGGGCGGATTCGAGAGATTATATCAGGAAACTGCATTCGTGCATGTAAACGACTTTGTATTGAGCAGAGGGAAGAAAATAAACATAATATTCGAATGGAAGTTTGAAAGCATTTGAAGACAACCATGAGACGAGTGGGATTCACAACAACGATACCAGTTGAGATTATATTTGCTGCGGGTGCGGTTCCTGTTGACCTGAACAACATATTCATAACTCATCCAGCACGCAGGGAAATGGTCCAGAAAGCTGACCTTGACGGCTATCCAAGAAATATATGCTGGTGGATTAAGGGTATATACGGTGTGGTCCTAAAAGAGGGCATAAAGGAAGTAATAGCCGTAATGCAAGGTGACTGTTCAAATACACACGCTCTTGCCGAAACACTAATGGAGAGGGGAGTCAGAGTAATACCATTCTCGTATCCATACGACAGGGATAAAAATTTGCTCAGGCGTGAGATGGAACACCTCGCAGAAGCGTTAGGCGTGAAAAGCTGGGAAGACATAGTGGAATGGAAACGACGGCTCGATGAAATTCGTAGGCTTGCTCACGAGATAGACAGGCTAACTTGGGAGGAGAATAAGGTTACTGGATTTGAGAATCACCTTTACCTCGTCTCAACGAGCGACTTCGAGGGCAATCCAGATGAGTTCGAAGGAAAACTCATGGGCTTCATCGAGCAAGCGAAAAAACGACCACCGCTAAATAAGAAGATAAGATTAGCTTACATAGGTGTTCCCCCTATATTCGGCGACATCTACGACATAATCGAGGAATACGGCGCAAGGGTGGTATTCAACGAGGTGCAAAGGCAATTTTCCATGCCATTTAGGACTGATGACATAGTGGAACAATACCGTTTGTACACATACCCATACGCAGTTTTCGAGCGCATTAAGGACATAAAGGAACAAATAAAACTTCGAGGGGTGCATGGTGTTATCCACTACACGGAGCAATTCTGCTTCAGGCAAATAGAGGACATGATTTTCAGAAAAGCTCTAAGCATACCTTACATTCACATCGAAGGCGGGGAAAGTTTCAACACCGACGCAAGAACCAAAATGAGACTTCAAGCATTTATCGAAATGGTGAAATCAACCGCTTAAAGGTCAAAAACCGAACGACTATTCTATCTCTACAGGTATATTAATTCTTTTTATGCTCGTCGCCTTAGCGGTTTTTTTATCTATCTCAACAACAACTCCCTGCAGCCTTACACCCCCTGTTGCGGGTTCAAAACGCACTTGGATACTCTTAAGAAGATGCTCTATCGAAAGGTGAGTCTTTATCCCGATAACTGAGTCGTGTGGTCCCGTCATCCCGCAATCGGTTATATAAGCGGTTCCGCCGCGCAAGATTTGCTCATCAGCAGTCTGGACATGGGTATGAGTACCTATAACCGCAGAAACCATACCATCCAGAAATCTGCCCATAGCTATTTTCTCCGAAGTAGCCTCGCCATGGAAGTCAACGATAATTATCGGGGTTTCGCTCTTTATCCTATCTATATGGTCGAGCCCGACCCTGAATGGGCAGTCCGTCGTCGGCATAAAAACACGCCCCATAAGGTTTATAACCCCTATCTTAACTCCTGACGGCGATGTGAAAATGGTCGAACCGTGTCCCTGATTACCAGGCGGGTAATTTGCCGGGCGAAGTAAATATTCGTATTTATCCAAAGCATCACCAAGGTCTTCGCGCTTATTCCATGTGTGGTTGCCAAGCGTTATGACATCAACGCCGTACCTGAAAAGCTTTAGGGCGAGATTCTCCGTTATCCCGAAACCACCAGCAACATTTTCGGCATTGGCTATTACTATGTCGGGCTTAAACTTCTCCCTTAGCTCGGGCAAAAGTTTTCTCACAGCCATTCTGCCTGGCTTGGCATATATATCGCCGATAAAAAGAACAGTTACCTTTTCCACGATTACCTTTCTTTTTTGATTATTTTGCGTAATCTATAGCTCGAACCTCTCGTATAACGACCACTTTAATCTGGCCCGGGTATTCCATTTCGCGCTCTATTTTCTGGGAGATCTCAGCAGCTAATATCTCCGCAAGATGGTCGTCAACCTTGCTTGGCTCCACTATAACCCTTATTTCCCTTCCTGCTTGAATAGCATATGCTTTCTGGACTCCGGGGAACGAATCAGCCAGCTCCTCAAGCTTTTGCAACCTTCTTATGTAATTCTCCAGCGTTTCTCTTCGCGCACCAGGTCTCGCCCCAGATATAGCGTCAGCGGCCTGGACGAGAATAGTATACGGGGTCGTAGGTTCGACATCCTCGTGATGAGCCAAAATAGCATTTAATACAACCTCATTTTCACCGTACTTTTTGGCTACCTCGTAGCCGAGTTGGGTATGTGTTCCCTCGCGCCCTCTGTCAACCGCTTTCCCTATGTCATGAAGAAGACCGCATCTTTTTGCGAGTTTGGGGTCAAGGTCAAGTTCGGAAGCCATGTAGGCAGCAAGCCAAGCCACCTCCTTAGAATGTTGTAATACATTTTGCCCGTAGCTTGTTCGATACTTAAGCCTGCCAAGAAGCTTTACCAACTCTGGATGCAGGTCGTGGACACCCAGTTCGAAACATACCTGCTCGCCAACCTCTTTGAATATGCCCTCGACTTCCTTCTCAGCCTTGGCAACGACCTCCTCTATCCTCGCGGGATGTATTCTTCCATCCACTATAAGCTTTTCCATTGCTATTTTTGCTATTTCGCGCCTTATAGGGTCGTATCCCGACAGTATTATTGCCTCGGGGGTGTCGTCCACTATAACATCGACACCGGTCGCGGTCTCAAAAGCTCTTATATTTCTTCCTTCACGCCCGATAATGCGTCCTTTGATCTCGTCCGATGGCAACGAAACCACTGAAACGGTTGATTCCACAGTAGTTTCTGCAGCGCAACGCTGTATAGCGGATATTATAACTTCTTTCGCTTCTCTTTCCGCTTTCTGCTCAGCCTCCATCCGTATTTGCTTTATCATTTTCTGCGCTTCGGCACGCGCTTCTGATATGAGGTTTTCCATGAGAATCTGTTTTGCCTCTTCCTGGGTCATTCCAGCGATTCTCTCAAGTCTTTCGTTCTCGCGCCTTATTAGCTCATTAAGTTCGTTTTCGCGCTGCTCTATGGCTTTTTCACGAGCCTGAAGCTGTTTTTCGCGATTAAGAATCTCTCTTTCCCTGCGTCTAAGAATGTCCGCTCTGCTCTCGATGGACCGTTGCTGTTCATGGATTCGCTTCTCAAGTTTCTCGAGCTCGTTCCTTTTTGCGCGAGTCATCCTTTCGAAGTCGGCTTTCCTTCGTGCTCTTTCCCTTTCAAACTCCAGCTCAAGCTTACTTTTTCTTAGCTCAAGTTCCTTCTTGGCTTTATCCAAAATTGCTTTTGCTTTCTCCTCAGCGGACGATAAAACCCTCTTGGCAGCCATCCGACCGCTTAAAAGACCAATAGCAAAACCAATAACTGCCAATACTATCGCTATCACAACATTTCCTACTATCGTCATGTTAATCACCTCCTCAGAGGGGAAACAACTCTTATGACGGAATCAGGAATGAACTTATGGTAGGTAATCTATCATTTAAAGTGTGAGTTTACTTCGAGCTCGTTAAGCTTTTCCTCTAAAAGCTTTGATTGTTCCTCTATTTTCTCAGCAAGGGTTTTCAGCTTTTCTCGCTCTTTAAACAATTCATCGGCGATATTTAATGCAGCTAAAATCACCGACTTTATTATTGAAGCTGTATCGGCACCCGATACTACCTCGTTTATTTTCGAGTCTACATATTCGGACACTTTCTTCACATACTCAGGGGATTCCTCAGTCAACACCCTGATATCATAATTAAGGACCCTTATCGGCACAACTATTTTTCCTGATTCCGCCATCGTTGTTTCCCGTCGCTAATAAGGCTTAGTTATGTTTCCTCACCGAGCACTTCATTTATGCGTCTTAGCAGCGAATCGAGTCTGCTTTTCGCTTCCTCGCTGCCCTGCGCTGTATTTCTTAACATCTCGTTTTCGCGCTTAAGAGAGTCAAGCTCGTATTCAAGCTGACTCACGCGCTCCCTAAGCGAACTATTCTCGTCAGAAAGACGCTTTCTTTCCTCCTTTAGCTTTATTACGGCATTAAGAAGCCTCTCTATTTGCCGCTCAAGAGTTCCAAAAATATCTTCCACTGTTTTCCTCCTTCATAAAATCCGAATCTATTTCAAACATCCCTTAAAGTTCTTTTAATAACTTATAGAAAAAAATAAAGTTGGCAAGCTTTTTTCCCAATCCAAAAAACGAAATGGTTTTTTTGTGTAAAAATTTGCTTTCTATAGATATCGTAAAATTTTATATTTTCGCGCAGAAAACTATGATAGGCGATTTAAAAACTATAAAAGCTCTCATCAAAAAGCTCCCCAAGGAACGACTGCCCATAAGGCTTATGGAAGTTTGCGGAACCCACACTGTCGCGATTTCCAGAATGGGCATAAGACCACTTCTTAAAGGCGAAGTTGAGCTTATCTCAGGACCTGGTTGTCCTGTCTGCGTTACACCAGCGAACTTTGTCGCAAAAGCAATATGGCTTGCTGAAAACGGATGCACGGTAGCAACATTCGGAGACATGATGAAAGTTCCCGCTGGCGATGATTCGCTGTTCAAAGCTAAAGCGAGAGGCTGCGACATCAGGGTAGTTTACTCACCGATGGATGCTTTGGAGTTCGCGAGCTTGAATTCAGAGAATCATGTCGTCTTTCTTGGCATAGGTTTTGAAACCACTGCGCCAACTATAGCTGGCGCTATATTGGAGGCTGAAAGGAGAAAATTAGAGAATTTTTCAGTTCTCTGCGGGCTCAAAACTATTCCGCGACCGCTGGAATACATAGCATCATCAGACGAGCTTAGCATCGATGGTTTCATTCTTCCGGGTCATGTTAGCGCTATAATAGGTAGAAAAGCCTATGAATTCATTGCCGAAAAATTCGGCAAACCCGGGACGATAACTGGTTTTGAGGATGGCGACATAATTGAGGGCGTCGCAGAACTCATAAGGATTATCATGTCAGGAAAACCACGAATATCCAATGCCTACACGAGAGTCGTTAGAGAGAACGGTAACGAACACGCTTTGGAGCTTATAGAGCAAGTTTTCATTCCGTGTGATTCATCGTGGCGAGGACTGGGTATGCTTAGCAACTCAGGGCTACGCATTAGAGAAGAATTCTCCAGCTTCGATTCAGAAAGGCGTTTTACGATACCCGAATTTTCGGATGTGCAGGACAACCCCGCCTGCTTGTGCGACAAAGTTATACTTGGTGCTGCAAAACCCACCGATTGCGAGCTTTTCGGCACTGCATGCACTCTTTCTCATCCTCAGGGACCCTGTATGATCTCAAGTGAGGGTGCCTGCGCGGCATACTTCAAGTACGGGGAATAATTTTTTGCATTTTGCAAAATGTATTAATTAAATAAAAAAATCATAACCCCCAAAAAGGCGCCCCGCCTTGAAAAAAGTAAACTAAGCGCTCGATAGACAGTTGGCACGGCCTTTGCACATAAAGAATCGCAGGTAGAAAATTATATTCTAAAGGAGGTGAATGATGAGGAAAGGTTTCACACTAATCGAGCTAATGATCGTTGTGGTGATCATTGGCATACTTGCTGCTTTGGCGATTCCTCGATTCATGCAGGCATCGCTGAAGAGCAAAGTAAGCGAGGCTAAACCAGTTCTCAAGCAAATCTGGACTGCTGCTCAAACTTACTATGAGGAAAACGGTCAATATCCACCCACAGTAACTGACCTCTTCGACAACCTGTCGACATGGACGGATGTCGGTGTTCCGATATCCACACCATCGGGCAAGGCAAGGTTCCAGTATAATGTTACTACAGGTGGAACGGATGGATTCGCTGCAGAAGCGGTTCCGGTTGGCGCTACCGGAACGAGTGCAGCAAGCTCAAGAGAAATCGCAGACCAAGCGCTTATAAACAAGGTTACAAGTGTGACGATCGACCAGAACGGTAATATAACCGTTAATTGGAAGTAATAGAGATGTAATCTGCGCGTTCTCCCAAGGCGGGGCTTTGACCCCGCCTTTTTGTTGCAAAAGTGTGACACAAAACCGAAAAGCAAACAAATATGACAAAAGGCAAGAAAGCTTTTACACTCATCGAGTTAATGATAGTAGTCGTTATAATCGGTATATTGGCAGCTATTGCTATACCGAGGTTCTCAAAAGCTGCGAAAAGAAGTAAGTTATCCGAGGCAAAAACCATCCTTAAGCAAATTTGGGAAATAGCAGTGTCTTACTATGAAACGAATGGGAGATGGCCCGATACAGTTTACGACCTTTTCGATTCTGATGAGGATGTAAGGTCGTGCTGGCCTATAGATAGACCATCGGGAAAAGCCAGATTTCAATACGACATCGTCGTGGGGGGCACTGCGGGATTCAGAGCTGAGGCGGTACCTTTAGGCAAAGCCACAGGAGGTATATTCAATCCCCAACGGGAGATGATAGACCACTCACTCGATGATGTATCACCGATTATTATCTATGAGGATGGCAGGCTCGAGGGTGGAATGTAATTTTCGATATCATGAAAAACAGCCTTTTATTGATAATCATTGCGATAGCTACGATTTTAGTTTATTTGCCTTCATTGACAAATGAATTTATATGGGACGACCACGATATAATCCAGAGAAATTATCTCATAAGGCATGGTTCTATAGAAAGGATTTTCACTTCTCCATATGCCCCAAGATTCTTTTCTCCTCATAAACTTCCATATTATAGACCAATGCCAATACTTTTATGG
>JAGGRZ010000022.1 GCA_021159335.1 bacterium | reverse complement strand
GGATAAGCACCTTTGATGGAGCGGGTATGTGTGCCCTGTTGGGAGTATTCTTGGATACTATCCCACCAGACCCATCAGCGACTCCTCCGAGCCTTGATACTATAGTTCACAATCCGGAGCCTCAGCAATTGTTTTTCATTGGTTCTGGTCCTATTATCATTGTTCCGCCTGATGGGGCGATACAACTGTGTTTCGGCGTGAACGATTGCTGGCAATGGAATGACAATGTTGGGCACTATGACCTTACTGTAATATATCATGGCTGTGGCACAACTTTTGTTATAGCGGATACCGCTTTCTACATTGGCCCTCTTGACTCTCGTCCGCCGCGAGTTGAATTGATTTGTCCAGCTGAGACGGTCTTCTATCGCGATACCGGAACATTTAACTGGTTGGTCGATGATATGTTCCCGAATGCCACTGTGCCATCGTCATTATTCATCCACTACTGCGACAACATAGATACCTTTATAACATTTGATGATAGCGTGAATTGGCCAGTTCCTGCAATGAATTGCTCTGATGCGTATGCTGTGGTCGCTGTTCCCGATTCGTTCTGTAACTGGGGATATGATACTTGCGAATTTGTGATATTGTGTGACACATTAGGTCCTGTCGCCACTATTGTTCGTCCGTTTGATGGAGCATATTCCAGCTGTGAGGACGAGCACATTATAATGGTCATCCATGATGATGACGGTGTTGACCCTGCCACAATTCGCCTCGTAGTCGAAGGTCACACATACTCTGTAGATGACCCTGAGCTGACATTCAGGAACGACACACTCATTTATTATCCTGCACAACCTTTTGAGGATAATCAAACGGTAGATGTTTGTCTAATAGAGGCATCGGATATACATGGGAATCCATTGCGGCACGAGGTCTGCTGGAGCTTTACGATGGACTTTTCGCCCCCTTGGTTTGAATTATTAGAGCCCAAGGAGTTTATGGTTCCGGATAATCGGCAAGATGTTGTTATTGCGATTGGAGATAATGCTTCAGGGGTAGACGAGAACAGCGTAGAGTTTAGGGTTGTAGGTGGCGAGAGTTATGATTTTTCGGAGCTTAATTGGACTTATGTGGACTCTATACGAGGGGGTGTTCTTCGCTTTATACCAGAGTCTTTCGGATTGGCATTCCCAGCTGGTGAAAGTGTATGTGTCCAAGTTTCTGTGACTGATACAACAGACTATTGTGCTGATAATTTTAGCGACACTGTATTTTGCTTTTTGATAGAGCCAGAAACTTTTTGTAAAGTGCATCCCAACCCATTTACACCGAATGGTGACGGGATAAACGACTATGCGATATTCGACTATCCGAAAATGTTCCGTTTGGATGCTGAGCTAAGCATTTATAACTTGAAAGATGTTCTTGTTTACCATCGGAAGCTTAAACGCATTGGAAGGATATCGGATTTTCTGTCCCGCAGCTGGGATGGTCGCGACAACGAGGGGAACAAACTTCCACCCGGATTATATATATGGGTAATCATTCAAAGGGGTGAGGTTATTTGCACCGGCACAGTCGTTTTGGCAAGGTGAATGAGAACAAAATTTAGCTTTCGATAGTTTTTTGTCTGGCGCTGCTTGTTTCAGCTTTATATCGATTCTGTCTGGTTTCCTCAAGGAGAGAGGCATCAACGAAGCGAGATTATTGAGATGTGTTAGAAGAGGAGAAGGCAAAGGTGTATAAGACGAGGGAAGATTAAATTTTACTGTCAAGTGTCCCTTAATTATTTTTTACATTCCCCACCCCCAAACAAAAGTTGACATTGGCAACATAATGTCTAAAATTTACACTAATAAGAGTATTACTGGGGGTGGATATGAAGAGTTTGAATGTGCTTTTTATCATGTTGTTAGCGTTTCTTTTTTGCATGCCCTCAATAGTTTTCTGCGCTCCGGTGAAAGAATGTGAAATAGCTGTTCCCGGCTATCCTCACGCTCCTGTGGTTGGCGATGTTGATGCTGACAGAAGACCAGAGATAGTGGTCGGATATGGTGCTACTTCTCTTTCATGGGATCAGGGGGGCCTTATAGTTTTGAGGAAACACCCCAACGATAGAGTGGATACAGTTTTCAACTGGTCTATTGATACCGGCAATGTTTACACGCCTTACATTGGCGATGTCGACGGGGATAATTTGCCGGAGATATGTGTCCAATTTACGCGCCCGGGCGCCGATGACAGTATAATAGTTTTCAATCACGATTTTACGGTTCTCTGGCGCGCCATGGTGGGCAGCGGTAGTGGTTCCATGACTTTTGAGGGTGGACACGCCATTACCGCTGGCGATATAGAGGGCGACGGAATTATTGAGGTTTTCGCAAGCGAAACGAGGAGCAACTACATAAGAGTTTTCGACGGAAGAACCGGAAGACTGATAAGAGATATACTGGATGCAGATGGCTATCATCCATATGGTGCAGCAACCCTCTGGAATCTTGACGAGACGGGAGCACCAGAAATAGTCTCGTGCTTTCATTTAGGCAGTCTATGCAAAGTATGTGCTTTCCACACCAATGACGGCAGCGAATACTGGTGTGTACGAAATGCAATATCATATGGAGTTGCTGACCTTAAAGGTGACAGTCATCCTGAGGTTGTTCTTGAACGATATTTTGCGCATTACTTGAATGTGGATTTATACAACTTTGATGGGACATTTAGTAACACACTAAGAAGCTTTGGAGTATCCGCGTGTTATTTTCCTCATTTCGGTCTACCGGTAATAGCGGAATTCGACTTCAGCACACCCACACCTGAAATAGTTGTTGCTCTAAACCATGTTACAAGCATAAGCGGTGCGCCGTTAATAGCGTGCATTAAGACAGATAGCACTGAATTATGGCGCTATTCGATTTTAGGTTTTGCGGAATTTATTGCTGTAACCGCAGCCGACCTTAACTGCGACCTTATTCCAGAAATAGCAGCCCTTAATTACTACCCTGAGACGACATTGGTGATAATAGATGGCGCTACAGGAATGCCACTCGGAACTTTCGACAGTCCCATGCCTTCGAATACTCAGGACAACAACATGGTGGCTATATGCGATGCCGACAACGATTCCTATACCGAACTAATTTATGCTGGAAGTTCATCTTCTGGTGATTCGTTCTTTGTCACTGTCGTAGGGAATGACGGGCAGTGGTCCTCAACGAGACCAATATGGAATGAGGGCGGATTTTACTACACCTCCATAGGCGATAATCTCGACCTCAGGCGTAGAAGCTACACTAACTGGCTGGACGAAAATCTATTCCGTTGCCAAAAACCAATACCGTGCGGGCTTAAAGTTGCCATCCACGATACATTGGCATGCATAAGATGTGGACACTTTTCGGCTTTAAGAATTAATGCTGCTGTAATGAACTTGAATTCATTATCCAGCGCACCTGGCACCAGAATAAGGTTATCGGTTTTGCATGGCGGCGATTGTCTCAGACTTACGACAGGTTCATACGAATATTTTCTTGGGACTATATCACCAAATGATACATGTAATGTTCGATGGGTATTTAGTGTTGATGATTATTGTTCGCATCGTTACATCATCGCAAGAATAACAGTGTGGTCATCTGATTCGGCTTTCGACAGTACGATTGTTGAATACCGAATAAACCTTCCCGATTGTTATGATTTTCCTGAAGCGCGCATTATAAAGCCAAGTCCTTGTGGCGGTGTTATGACATGTGCGGACTCAACCCAGCAGATGATAGCATTTTATGTCGAACCAAGACGATACCCCATAGCCTTTGATAGCGTGATTGTAGTCGTAAACGGCGACACATATACCTTAGGGGATACCAACTTATTGACCGACAGGAGAAATAATATAGTCTTCGTACCAAGCCCGCCCTTCTCAAATGGTGATACGGTTACTTTCCAGTTGGCGCGTATCATGTCAGAAACGCTTTATTGCACCAACAATACTCCGCCATGTTCGGTTATAATTGATCTTCAACCGCCGATACTTTTTGAGCCGCAACCCGCCGAGGGCGAAAGAATTTGTTTTGCGCCTTCCGAATTCCGTGTGAGAGTTATCGATTCCATAGCGGGGGTGAACTGGTCATCAGTTGATTCAGCAGTAGCTCGTATCACTACAATTTTTGATACGGTTGAGATAGGAATAACTCATCACGGAGACACATTGATAATCCCGCTTTCAGGAGTGAATCAAGCCGGAACCGTTAGCGTTTGCATTACAGGCATCGAGGATGCACCTACTATCAGATATTGTCCTCCAAACATTGTCGACACATGCTTTCACTATGTCGTGCTTGGCAAGAGTGTCCCACCGATAATTCTCCCGGAGCGCTTGCTGCGTATTATAAGTTCGGGTTTTGTATTTCCTGGGCCAAAACCGTCGAAACATTTCCGCAAGAAAACTGATTATAAAACACAATAGAATTAGCCGTGGACTGCGCAGGATAAAGTCATTAGCGAAGGGACTGTCACGCTGGCGAGGTAAAGGGTTCGAGAAATTAAAGGTTTGCGGGAAAAATCACTTTTTGGGTATAGCATATCTATAGACTTTGAATTACTCCGGCTTTTCCGATATTAGCGGAACGAATCGGACAGGTATTGATGGTATCCGCTCGAATATTTCCCCCTCGCGCCTTATAACCCATAGTCGCTGGAAATCCGTTCCTATAGGGATGACAAGTCTGCCCTCATCAGCAAGTTGGTCAAGAAGCGGTTTCGGAACATCTTCGGGTGCTGCGGTAACTATGATCCCGTTATATGGCGCGTGCTCAGGCAAGCCATACCAGCCGTCTCCCAAAATTACCTCGACATTGTTTATGCCGAGCATTTTAAGGTTCTTTCTTGCGAACTCCGCAAGTTTGGAAATTCTCTCAACGGAGTAAACTTTTTTTACTATCTGCGCCAGCACCGCTGCCTGATAACCAGAGCCGGTTCCAATCTCAAGCACAACATCGGTAGGTTTTGGCTCGAGAAGTTCAGTCATGAGTGCTACTATGTAAGGTTGACTTATAGTTTGTCCCTCGCCTATAGGGAGCGGGTAATCGTCGTAGGCATACGGCACCATATCGTCCGGAACAAACATGTGGCGCGGAACCTTAAGCATGGCTGCTATAACATTCCTGTTGGATATGCCACGCGCCTTTATTTGCTGTTCGACCATTCGCCCTCTTAATTTCTTCGTCTCAGGTGTGTCGAACAAAGCGAACTCGTTATTCTCGCTCACCGCTAACTTTCCTCCTTACTTTGTTGTTCCCCCTTATCCCTAACCTTCACATAAAGAAGCCTTAACTCCGTTAACAGGTTATCGAGCATCTCCTGCTCGGGTTCAGTAAGATTGCCCGAGGTTTTTTCCCGCAAAAGTTCGAGCATATCTATGGTTTCCTTGGCGAGCTCGAGTTTGACCTCTTTTTTCCCAGTTATAGGGTTGGTAAGCATCCCAAGGTTCTGAAGAGTTCCGGCGCGAAGCATTAGCAAAAGTTTTATAAAAAGCTCCCGCCTGTATTGTTTTTCTTCCCCCTCGTTGCCCATAAAGTTTTTCTTCGGGTTCTACTGTAGCTTTATAGTAAGCTTTTCCCCGGGTTTAAGCCGGGATGGGTCGGTGATATTATTTTCCTTCATTATCTTTTCAGCTGAAACTCCGTATTTTCTTGCGATAGCCCAAAGCGTTTCACCACGCTTAACGAGATGAATAACGGGTTTAGGTTTCACGACAACACTACGCTTCGCATAAATAGTAAGTTTTTTGCCCACTCTAATAGTGTTACTGCTAAGCTTGTTCCAGCGTTTTATGTCACTCACCCGAACTCCGTATTTTTTAGCAATCGACCACAAGCTTTCACCCGATTTAACCCTGTGGACTACCTTTACGGTTTTCGTTTGCCTGTTCTGCCTTGCTTTTGCGTATTTTCTCGTTGCTTTCTTCTTTGGCGTGGCAATATGAATCGCGAGTTTCTGATTCGGCGTTAATCTGTCGGATTTCATGTTGTTCCAGCGTTTTATGTCGGCGACGGTTACACCATACTTCCTCGCTATAGACCACAGGTTTTCACCCTGCTTCACGCGATGATAAACTGTTCTCGCTGCCACCACTCCCGGAATCCTTAGCCTTTGCCCGGGGTGGATAATTGAGGTCCTCTTAAGCCCGTTAATCCTTAGTAGCTCCTTTGCTGATACTCCAAACTTTTTGGCAATCCTGTTTATCGAATCACCTTTTTTTACTATGTAGTAAACTGGCTTCTCGCTGTTTTCATAGTAATTGTAGGCGAACCGGGATGCGTTCCCCTTGGTTATAGGTATGAGGAGTTTTTGGCCGGGTTTTATGTGTTTTCGTGGGTTGATGTTGTTAACATCGGCTATCGCCTGAATGGATATGCCATACTTCCTCGCGATGCTCCACAAACTTTCACCGCGTTTTACAGTATGTCTGTGCCAGACAAGCTTTTCGGAATCCGGGATTTTTTCATAGTTTTTGACAAATATGTCCTTGGAACCTTTTGGAAGCCTTATTTGGTAGCTTTTGACATTCGGCGGGGTGCAACCTCTTATAAGATGAGGATTAAGCTCAAGCAATTCCTCGAGCGTTGCGCCTGCGCACCTTGCCGCAAGCCTTAGGTCTATCATCTCGTTGACTGTAACAACATCGAACTCAAGCGGTGGCTCGTATTCTATATCGGTGAATCCGTAAAGCTGGGGGTCTTTGGCGATGAATAATGCGGCGATAAAGAGTGGAACATAATTTTTGGTCTGCGTGGGCAGGTTCAACTCCCAGAAGTTTCTTGTTCCTTGCTTTTCTATAGCCCTTTTCACCCGCCCCTCACCGCAGTTATACGCAGCCAGCGCAAGCCACCAATCACCAAACATATTGTAAAGGTCCTTTAGGTATCTTGCAGCAGCTCTGGTGGATTTTACCGGGTCGCGGCGCTCGTCAACCCACCAATCAACCCTTAGACCGTAATTGCGAGCAGTCCCGCGTATGAACTGCCATATACCGACAGCGTGCGCCCAGGAGTAAGCATTGCTGTTGAAACCGCTCTCGACAAGGGGAAGATACGCCAGGTCAAGTGGAAGTCCCTCCTCAGAGAATATTCGCCTTATTAGGGGAAGGTAGCGGGTTGAACGGGAAAGCCATCTTGTAAGAGGTCTTCTCGCCTCAAGCTGGAAAAAAACGATTTTTTCCCTGACATCATCGTTAAGAATCACCGGAAAATCAAATGATACAGTGGTATCCCTTGGTGGTAGCTCATCTATGAATTTTTTGAGCCTTTTTTTGGTAAGGGTGCTAAATGTTCTGCCCGAAAGCGCCATGGAAAGCACTACAGGCGCACTCTCAGCGACGAGAGAGTCGGACTGCGAAAGAACGAAGCGATAATCGTATGCAATGTCACCTAAAAGCTTGTCAACTTCCTTGTTAAGCTCATCGTCCTCGTAAATGTCTATTTGTGATATGAGATAAAGCGCTTTATCGAAGGAATTAGCGGCATCAGCCCATTGACCCCGCATTATGTGCATCACGCCCTGCTCATAAATACTTCGCGCATCGTCAAGAAGTTGCCTTGCCTGATCAGGTGTTTGCTGAGGAGGGGTAGGGTTTATATGAGATATACAGCCAGCAAGCAGAAACAAAGCTGAAAACATTAAAATTAGTATCCTTTTATTTCTCAATATGTTCCCCAAAAACATTAATACCATTTGTTAAGTGATGACTTTTAATAATATATATGACCTTGTTTCAAGTTGGCAAGTAAAAAATTATCAAGACCTGCTCCTCCTAAAGCCCGTATAGCTTGCTTACTATTCCCCTTATTCGTGCTATTTTCTCCCTGTAGTCTATGGAAGTTTTTGTCGCCCTTAGTGTCCACTTTTCTTTTATTCTCGTTAACTCGTCTAAAGTGTAGGAAGCAAGTTCAGGGTATTTTCTCAATGAGATTCGTTCGAGAAATTCTAACGCATCGTTCACTCTCTCGTTTATGTCGCAAACAAGCCATGATATGATTTCCTTAATTATGATTTCTTTTTTGGAAATGTCCGCTGCATCCCAGAACATTATGAGACGGTCCACAAGCGAAGGTTCTCCTACTAGTTTTGGCTGAGTTATGTATAAACTCACCAATTTACCAAGTTCCTGTTTCACCTCCTCATAAAGTCTTCTTTCTCGGTCTTTCTCAGTCTTGGGATAAACTTTGCCTGTCCCCAAAATTTCGTTTGCCGTTTTCTCCAGTTCAGCAATAGAATCCACAAGTTCCCGCCATTCTGATGGCACCCAGTCAAGAATAAACCGGGTTATGCCACTAAGCCTTAGCGAGACATTCTCGACTTCTCCATCCCTTATTAGCCGCTGGAACTCCTCAAGTTTGGCTATCAATAAACTTAGTTGCGAACCCACTCCATACTGATCAGACACCCTTAGTGCCCGTCGTGAACAACGGAGAGCTGCTTTAACTTTTTTCGCGAGCTCCGCGCCCCTATTCATTAATCCTTATTTTTGTGTGGGTAAATTAGTTTTCCAAAGCCATCTTTTGTGGCTGAGTTATCGTATATTTCTTTAATCCTGAATATGTATGCAGGTCTTTTTTCCCAAATGCTTGGATTGGGACGGTGGAACATGTCGTGTTGAGCGTTCAGGAACTTATGATAAATGTCGTTTATGTGAATCTCCGCGGTGCAGCGGACCTCAAATGATGTCACGGGTGGCTCGTAGAAAAGCAGGGTGGCAATTTTGTTCTCGTTAAGGTTGGTCCATGTGTGAGCTTTAGCCAGTTCCAGAGTTCCGAGTGATAAGAAATCTATTTTTTCTTCGCATCCGTCAGCGTAGAGATGCTCATAGATTATTTTCAATCCCCGTTCCGCATATTCTGGCTCGTTCGCGGTTTCTATGTGCGCCATGTAGATTGCAAGTATTTCCTCGATGAATTCCTCCTTGGGTATGAATCCAACTCCCTTTATTGAGCCGTTAAGCCCGGCGCTACCGTGCGTTATTATTGCTGGCGTGTGAGTCGTGAAACCAAGAAACAAATCCCTTGGATGAATCTCTTCGCCGTTAACCTGTTTCTTCACAAGGTCGGCTCGCTTTTTGTATACCCAGTTTATGAATTTTTTCATGGTATCCCCCGCTACTGAAGCCCCCAGTTGGGTTTTATACTAAATGTAAGCGGCGAACTCACGCCTTTCTCAAGATAGAATTCCCCTGCACAAGCTATCATTGTAGCGTTATCGGTGCAGTATTTTTTTGGTGGTGCGTATAGCTTAACGCCAAGCTCGGAGACCTTCTCTCTCAACCTTTCGTTCGCAGCGACACCGCCAACAAGCGCAACATATTTTGTTCCCGTTAATCTTACGGCGTCGGCAAGTTTTACTATGAGCGAATCCACGACAGCTTCCTGAAACGATGCGGCTATGTCAGCCAATCGATTTTCTACTTCGTTCTTATTTAGTTTGCGAAGCATGTTTATTAACGCTGTCTTAAGTCCTGAAAACGAGAAATCGAGGTCACCAGATTTCAGCATAGCGCGAGGAAACTCAAAGGCTTTGGGGTTGCCGTTTTTAGCTAATTTTTCTATCGATGGTCCGCCTGGGTATGGCAATCCGAGAGCTTTGGCGGCTTTGTCGAAAGCTTCGCCGGCGGCATCGTCTCGGGTTGTGCCCAAAACATCGTATTCGCCCCATTCCTTAACGAGCACGAGTTCAGTATGACCCCCAGAAACCAAAAGCGCCAAAAAGGGGGTGGGTAAGTCGTAGAGAAGCCGTATTATGAAAATGTGTCCCTCAAGATGATTAATGGCTATTATCGGAATGTTAAGTGCTGTGGCTAATCCTTTTGCGAAGGTGGTTCCCACGAGCAATGCGCCGGGTAAACCTGGACCCGCCGAAACCGCCACACCTTCTATATCCTGCGGGGTCAACCCAGCGTCCGAGAATGCCTCGCGCGTTAGCGGGAAAAGTTTTTTTATGTGGTCGCGGCTTGCAAGCTCTGGGACCACTCCCCCGTATTTCGCGTGAATTTCCTGGCTGTAAATCTTCTCCGAAAGAACTTTCCTCCCAGAAACTATGGAGACTGCGGTCTCGTCACACGATGTCTCTATTCCCAAGACTATCATTTCCCCTCTGGCGTGATCCTCTTTGTTATAACCACCTTAACGCTTTCGGGTATTGTTGCCACAGCCTGCACCCCCGGTGGTGTTATTATTATCGGTGCGACTTTACCGCTCTTTGATTTTAACGCGCTCTGATAGTCCACTATCGCTTGAACTCTGCTTTTTCGCAGGTTCTCGATGCTGTCCTTTGCACCGCTTAATTTTACCGTGATAAATCTTGGTATTGTGTAGCCCGATTTGGGGGGACCACCAACTATGTTCACATAAACTTTGCTGAGCGTTTTTTGTGCCAGTGGCTCAATGTTTATTTTGGCTATAACTGTATCGACATTAAGCTTTATTTGTGCTGCGAATCTTTGCAACGGAACCCTTACAGTGGTCGAGATGTTGTATCCACCAAGCGTTTCGGGGAGCGTATAAACCTCTTTTATGGCTTTTATATCGCGTTCGGGTCCGTAAACTATCACTGATTCTGGGCTGAATTCGGGGTCGCCAACCACAGTGAATCCCGGTTCAGGGATTATTGTTAATCTCGAACGGATAGGAATCTGCCTTGTCGAGATTCTGTCCACAAAAATTCTCAGTTCGTTCGTGGGTTCAACTCGAACGAGCTGCAACCGCGATGACACGAGAAGCAAATCGTCTTTGGTTATTATGTACCTTTTCTCACCATAGGAAAGTTTGGAAAGGTCTATGAAAATTTTTCCGGGATTGAAAATCTGGTTAAGAAGGTATTTGCCCTTTCCGCGAAGAACTACTCTTAAGCTTTCGGGAAGCTCATTAGCGATAACATATTCTTTGGGCAGAGTGCCCGTAGTAAGCACAGGAAAAGTATATGTATAAGTATATGTCCTTTCGGTAACCACATGGAACCAAAGAAGCAGAGCTATTATTATCGATACTATTATGAGAAGCACCTTAGACCAATTCATGTTTCCTCCAAGAACGATTTTGTCTCAGCGTTTCTAAAATGCTTTTATCCCAAAATCCACGGAAACACATCCGTAACGCTTACTTCGTCAACCCTAAATCCAAGATTATCGACTTTTTTAACGGGACCCAGAATAAGTATTGATAATCGTTCTCTATTAAGTATTTCATTTGCGACACTCACTACATTTTCTGGTTTCACAGACACTATGCGTTCAATAGTTTCTGAAAGTGGTATGTATCTTCCGAGATGGATGTCAGCCTCTATAGCTCGAGCGATGTTGTTCCATGGGCTTTCGCTTGAGAGGAGCAGCCTTCGCCTGACAAAGCTTTTCGCGTCTTCGAGCTCTCTTTCGGAAATTCCGTTGGTTTGTAGGGCATCTATTTCGTGAAGAATGCTTTCGAGCAGCCTCGTAAGATTGTCCGGCGATGTAGCAGCGTAAACAGCCCACAAGCCAGCGCTTGTGTAAAGCTCGCTGAACGATTGAATATTATATGCCAGTCCCTTTTCCTCCCTCACCTTCTGGAACAATCTGCTTGAGGAACCTCTGCCAAGTATTGCGTCTATAAGCGCCAGCTCGTAGCGTCTCTCGTCTGCGAATGGGAAGGTTCTTGCGCTAACGAAAACATGAACCTGCTGGCAGTCGTAATTTATGAGGGTTATAGTTCCCTCTTTTGCTTTGCCGGGGGGAAGTTCCCTTTTAAGTGCGCCCTGTTTTGCATCGGAAAATTTTTCCGCTACCTTTGAGACAAAATATTCGAAATCGAGCGCACCCGATGCCGCAACTATAAAGTTTCCTGAAACGAAGTTTTTAGCCCAATATTCTTTGAGGTCCTCGGTCTTGATGTTTCTAACGGAGTTAATGCTTCCAAGGATTGGCCTTGCGAGCGGACTTTCCATAAACATTACGGCTGGAAGAATCTCCTGCGCTAACGAATCCGCATTCTCCCAAGCTTCGCGAATCTCAGAGATAATAACGCTACGCTCTACCTCTACATCGGCTGAGGTAAGTCTCGGATGAAGAACTATGTCGCTTAGCACATCTACCGCCGTATCTATGTCCTCGCCCAAGACTGTAGCATGAAAGCATGTTTCCTGCTTGGATGTGTAGGCATCTATACTGCCTCCGAGTCGCTCTATAGTTGTTACTATTTCCTTTGCGGAGTACCTGCGCGACCCTTTGAATATCATGTGCTCGAGAAAGTGGCTTATTCCTATTTTATCGTCTGGTTCGTATGCAGAGCCGGAAAGACACCAGACTCCCACCACAACGCTTCTGCGCCCCGACATAGGGGTAGCGATCACCTTAACACCGTTATCGAGCTTAACATGATGAATATCAAACCCGTTCTCGCGCATTTCAAAGCTCCAAGACTGTCAAATTCGTATTGGTGTAAACGCAGAGCTCGGATGCTATTTTCATCGCATTTTCCACTATTTGTCTTAGCGGCATCTTTTTACCATGTCTTAATATCGCCCTTGCTGCTGCAAGCGCATAGCCGCCGCCTGAGCCAAGAGCTATAATACCATCGTCTGGTTCCAACACATCTCCTGCACCTGTTATAAGAAGTGCACGCTCTTTGTTAAGAACCGCGAGTTCAGCCTCAAGTCTTCTAAGGAACTTGTCCGTGCGCCATTCTTTTGCCAATTCAACAGCGGCGCGCAAGAGATCCCTTTTCTCGGAAAGTTTTTCCTCAAACCGTGTAAGAAGAGCTAAGCCATCAGCTGCAGCGCCCGAAAAACCAGCCAGCACAGTCCCATCGGCAAGATAGCGAACTTTTTGGGAGTTGTGCTTAACCACCATCGACCCTAATGTAACCTGACCATCGCCTGCTATAACCGCCTTACCATCGCGAACGATGCCGAGTATTGTTGTGCCGTGTCTTTCCATTTCACGATTCCTTTTTACTTAAAATATCGTTTTGTGGATTCCTATAAAAGCAATTCTTGACAAAATATCGGCGGGGAGAAGTATTTCCCAACTAACGAGCAATAGTTAATGATGCTATTCGTTAGAGCTATCAGTGTCCTTTTATCCACTCTGCGATATCATTTATGAACTTTTCCGAAACATGTCCGGGCTTCTGGTATTCGGTGGGCGTTGACATACCCTCACCTTCAACGAGCAGGTGATTCAGCTTTGGGTAGAACTTAAATGTTATGTTTTCCATGCCAGAAAGTTTTTCCTCAAAGGTTCTGAAATCCTTCTCCGGAACCTGATAATCTCTTCCGCAGCCTACTATAAGCACAGGAACCTTAACCTTTTTAAGCTCCTTTATCGGGTCAAGTGACATTATATCATCCCAGTATTTTTTCCCGGCACCAAGAACCGTTTCGCCGGGCTTTATTTTGCCTTTCGTTATTTTCTTTATCTTTTTCTTAAGCTCTTTAAGTCTTTTTTTCTCGTCTTTGTCGAGCTTTCCGTCAAGCGTGTATATATACTTATACTGGTCAAGCATTAGTTCGGTTATTTTCCTCGGGGATGCGCATACCATTATTATACCAGCTACCAGCGTTTCCCTTTGAGCTATTACTGGCGCGACCACCGCCCCGAGGCTGTGTCCAAGCACGAAAATCTTTTTGGGGTCGACTTTTTTAGCCCAACCGAGAAGTTCGATAGCTGATATGGCGTCATCGATTACTTCCTCATCAAGTCCGAGGCTATCCATCATTTTGGCGCAACGCTCGGGGTATTGTTTGGTCCTCTTTTCATATCGGAGCACTACTATTCCCTTCGATGCAAGCCCTTGAGCTATGTCTCTGAACGGTTTTAAAGCACCGACGGTTTCGTCGCGGTCGTTGGGTCCAGAACCCTGAATGAGAACCACAGCAGGGAACTTGCCTTCCTTTTTTGGCAGCGTTAATGTGGCAGGAAGTTTCCAGTCGCCGGTCTTAACCGTGCATTCAACTTCCTCGAATAGTGTTGTGTCGACATACGCTGGTGCGTCGTAGGCTTTTTTCGGCTGATAGGGCATAAACCAGAGCCCGCTAACCTCTCCATCTGGGTTTATTACAACTTTTATGTTAAGTTTTCCTTTCTCAAAATGCCCTGTTATGATAATTATGTCGAATTGAGCATATTTTGTCTGCTCAGCTTTGGTCTGGTATTTGAACTCGCCGAACATCTGGGCGATATCTTCCCAGGTTGACTTTAACTTTTCGGTTGGCATAGCAGCCTTCATGGTGGAGTCCATCATCTGGTATGCACCATCGTAATTTTTTGTTGCAAGCAATTCTACGAATTTTTCTGCGATCTGCTCAGGCGAGGTCGTGGATTGGGCAAGATGGGGGAGCAATACGATTAAAATTAACAAAATCAAAAAACCAAAATTTTTTCGTAAATACATTTGAACCTCCATAATTTTTACTACAAAAAATGTTTTCCCACCCAACAAAGTGGTCCGCTCACATGTCCTTTACAAGCCCGTCCAGCTCCGCCATTGAGAAAACCGGGCCATCAACGCAGATGTACTTGTGTCCAAGGTTACATCTCCCGCACTTTCCTATTCCGCACTTCATGCGCATCTCAAGCGATGTGTAAATCCTATCCTTGGGAAAGCCGAGCTCCGCAAGGACCGGAAGCGTGAACCTTATCATTATAGGCGGACCACAAACCACCGCATAAGCATTCTCTGAGCTGGGAGCCATCTCTTTAAGCACAGGGGGAACTAATCCTACCCTGCCGTCCCAGCCGTCATATGGGTTATCTATGGTCAAAACTATTTCGACATTAGAATATTCACTCCACTTGGCGATGTCCTCTTTATAAAGGAATAACCCCGGCGTTCTCGCACCATAGAGGACAGTTATTTTCCCATAATCGTTTCGGTGGTCGGGATGAACAAGGTACAGGAAAAGCGACCTAAGTGTGGTGAAAGCATAGCCGCCACCCACTATAACAACATCGTGCCCCTTGAACTCGTCCACTGGATACCAATTTCCCAAAGGACCCCTTAGACCGAGTATCGTCCCGTCAGGAGTGGCATGCATTTTATTCGTGAGTGTGCCGATTTTGTTTACAGTAAAAAGCAGTTTATCACCTTCTGTGGGCGACGATGCTATGCCGAAAGGTGCCTCGCCCTTCCCCCAGACTGATATTTGACAGAATTGTCCAGGAAGATACTTAAACTTCTCCTTATCCTCGGGATTAACGAACTCGAATAAAAAGCTTTTAATGTTTTTGTCATCGGTTTCTATCCACGACTTTACTAATCTTACGGGAATTGGTTTATACGGGTTTTCGGCTGGTCTGTCAGTCAATTTGACCTCCTTGGGTGTTTCAAATATGATAATATGTTATAACCTAATCTTTTGCGCAAGATTATTTCGTGCCCACCAAGTTAACTTTAACTTAGCAAGCCAATGCGTTTTCTGACCCATTCTCTGGTTTTAGTGTCAGCTTCGAGTATCTTTTCGATTGTTACAGGGCCTTTCTCTGCAAGTTCTTCTATTGCCGCTTTTATGGTCGGTACTATTTTCGAGAAGGCGAGTTTACCTTCAAGGAACGCATTCACAGCCACTTCGTCAGCTGCGCATAGCACAGTGGGTGCCGTGCCACCTATCTCGAGCACTTTGTATGCAAGAGATATGGGCTCCATAAATTCCTTATCAGGCTCAAAAAATGTTAGCGCCGCCAGTTCTGATAGAGAAAGTTCCTTAACCGGTGACGGCAGACGCTCAGGGTATGTTAAAGCGTACTGGATGGGAAGCCGCATATCGGGAACTGAAAGTTGGGCTATTTGCGACCCGTCGACGAATTCAACTATCGAGTGGATGATGCTTTGCGGATGTATGATAACCTTAATTTTATCGGGCGGAACGCCGAACAGCCTGTGTGCCTCGATTATTTCGAGTGCTTTGTTTATGAGTGTCGCGGAATCCACCGTTATTTTTGGCCCCATTCGCCAATTCGGGTGCTTTAACGCCTGTTCCGGAGTTATTGTGTCCCGATCAATATTTTTGCTAAAAAATGGTCCGCCTGAGGCGGTTATTATTATCCTTTTTATCTCGCTGTGTCCACCTGCGCACAACGCTTGAAATATAGCTGAATGTTCGCTATCGACGGGGATTATCGTTGCGCCCGATTTCTTTGCGAGTTCAACTATTATCTCGCCAGCCATAACGAGCGATTCTTTGTTGGCGCTGCAAAGCCTTTTCCCGCTCTCAACGGCACAAATAGCAGGCATTAACCCTGATGTTCCGCTCACGGCATTGAGCACAGTGTCAACATCCCTGTCGCTGGCTAAAGCACAAAGACCATCCTCACCGCACAATATGGTTACATCGGGGAATCTTTCCCTTAAAAATTTTGCTCCGTCATCGCTTTTTATGAACACTCTTTTTGGTTTAAACTCCTCTATTTGCCTTGCGAGGAGCTCGTGATTTTTGGCTGCTGCGAGTGATACTACCTCGAATCGCTTGCTGTTTCGCCTTATAACATCGAGAGCCTGCACACCTATCGAGCCAGTCGAGCCTAATACCGCTATTTTTCGCTTAATCATTGCAGTTCTCCTTGCATTCGAGAACATCTATTCCCACCTGCCCAAGTCTTAGAAGCTGAACCTGTTTTTCAAGATTGCCCGATAGAAGCTTTATGTGTGCTGCGTCGGCTGGGTGCTGTCCAAGGGTGGGGTCAAAGGTATGCCATCGCCCATTTGCATATGCCTGAACCCATGCATGATAGCCGAAACTGCCCGCGTAATACATTAATCCGACATTGATCCTCGCCGGAATGCCCAATGCTCTCGCGAGTGCTACGAAAAGTGTTGAGTGCTCGTTACAATCACCCTTCATTTTCCTCAGTATGTCAACCGCGGACGGTATTGAAGTCTGATATTGTTTTTCCATATTTCGGTAAAGGTAATCGTTAATCTTAATTAGCATCCCGAGCGTATCTGACTCACCTTTTGTTATTTTCCTTGCCGCAGTAGCTATTCTTCTGTCATGACACTGGATGAATGTCTGCTCTGCCGTATCTTCGGGAGATGGCTTATTCCCTGGCGTAAAACCATCGGCGCAAACTACAAGGGTGTCCCCAAAAAGTTTCTGGTTGAAATCGTTAATCTCAAGAATTTCCTTTTTGAAACCTATCAACACGAACTTTGCATATCTGGATTTTCTTGGAGTAACGGTGCATCGCCAGCGAGCTGGTATCGCAAAACCCTTTAGCATATCGAACTTTCCCGCCTTGGACAGCTCAAAGGCTAATGCTTTTTCCTGCGGTTCGCGATAAATCTCAAAACCCATATTTGACCGCTCTATCATTACATCTCCTGAATCGGTCACAAACATTTCCGTCATGAGTCCCATAACCTCAAGCTTTAGGTGCCACAGCTGATAGTCTTTACCAAGAACATGCTTCCGTTTTTTCCCTACCACAGTCACATTCTGCGCGATGCTTTGCAGCGTGAATGGGTCGTAGCCCGGTATCGTTATCTGTTTTCCCGGCTCAAAACCCTTTGCCGCCACTATGTAAGGCACCATGGAAGGAGGGTATATTTTCCCCTTAATGGGAAATACTAAGGTGTCTGTTCGTTCGGCTGTGTTTACTATTACAGTTAGAGTTTCCCCTTCAATTTTTCCCGATGCCGTTGTGATGTAATCTCCGCCGCTGAGCTCGAAATTAAAGCTTTCAAGTGAAAAGTCGGGGTTTATCGTAGCTATAGACTGTGCGTAAATTTCTTGTTCCGTCCCGCCAACTGGTAATCGCATGTATGTTATGTCGTTAACAAGCAGTTTTTTATTGGTTTGTTGAATCGAAAGCGATGTGTATCCTATCTTATCGCCTCGGAAGTATATAGAAGCCCAGTGTTGTTTCACAAGCTTTCCCACCTTAAGCACATCGACTGAATCGGGGACTTTTGGCTGAGCAGCCCGCGTGGTTTTCCAGAGGACGAACATACTTCCTGCCCACCAGAGGGCTACGAGCGCGAATATAGTTAATTTCAAAAACTTTTTCATCGTTAATAAATATTGGGATTAAAGGCTGGCTTCACAAGCGAAAACGGAATAATCCCTCGGTGGGTGGCTTGCAGCAAAGCTTAATAAATCACACTTTCACCCTTATCAACTCTAATTTTTTCAACGCAAAACTTCGATATTTCCTGAATTTTTGATTGAAAAGCTGGTTGTTTAACGATGCATGAAAGCGAAAATGGTATGTTTCACGGGGAAAAACTAACGGAGGGCCGGGGACTCGAACCCCGAAGGGCGCTAATGGCCCGGCGGATTTCAAGTCCGCTGCCTTACCAATTAGGTCTAGCCCTCCTTGCTTCGTATAGTATTCTATCGCAACCAAGGCTTCAGTCAAGGGGATTTTACGCAAGGTTAAAAGACTGAGTTTGCCTGCTATTAAGTGGTTCGGTTTCCTCTCGACAAGATTTGCGAAAAATAGCCAAAAAATTCCCTATGGGTCTTGACAAGTAGAACTTTATCTTTATATTTGATTGAAAATTAATGAATTGCATCTTCGCAGGACTGAAATAATTGTTGACAAAATTTTGTTACTCGATATAATAGACTCTCGAATTTTTACTTTAGATGTAGGGGGAGCTAAAAATGGCGAGAAGTAAACGCGATATCGATAGAACCCTTGATCTTTATCTAAAGGAGATAGGTGAGACCCCTCTTTTAAAACCCGAGGAGGAAGTAGAATTAGCAAAAAGGATAAAGGAGGGCGATCAGGAAGCACTGGAAAAACTTACCAAAGCCAACCTTAGATTCGTTGTAAGCGTTGCAAAACAATATCAAAATCAGGGGCTCTCGCTGGCTGACCTTATAAACGAGGGCAACATCGGTCTCATAAAAGCTGCGAAAAGATTCGATGAGAAGCGCGGTTTCAAGTTCATCTCGTATGCTGTATGGTGGATAAGACAGTCCATACTTCAAGCGCTTGCTGAACAGAGCAGGATAGTAAGGCTTCCCCTCAATAGGGTGGGGACTCTTCACAAAATAGGCAAAGCCGCAAGCGAGCTCGAACAGGAATACGGAAGAGCACCCAGCACCGATGAAATAGCTGAAGAACTCGACATGACCATAGAGGAGATAAACGATACGCTTCAAATCTCAAACTCCCATCTATCGCTGGATCAGCCGTTCACAGAGGGCGAAAGCAATTCGCTAAAAGATGTTCTTGAGGACGAACGCGCACAATCCCCCGATGAACCCGTAATGAACGAATCCCTTAAAGAGGAAATAGAAAGGGTGCTATCGACGCTTACCGAGCGCGAAGCGGAAGTTATAACGCTTTATTTTGGCATAAATAGGGAGCGGGCACTAACACTTGAGGAGATAGGGGAAAGGTTTGGACTGACGAGGGAAAGAGTGAGACAGATAAAAGAAAAGGCTATAAAAAGGTTGCGGCACGCTACGAGAAGTAAAAATTTAAGAGCGTATGTGACATAAAAAATTCAGTTTTAACAATACATTGCCGATTACTTTTAACTTGACAGGTAATGCAAGATAATTATTATAACTTTGGTAGTTATTAGTGGAGGTTAGAATTGGCTTTGTCTATAAGGTTCAGAAGAGGCGGGAGACGGAATAGGGCGTTTTTCAGGCTTGTAGTCGCGGATTCTCGTTTCCCGAGGGATGGAAGGTTTATAGAAAGGCTCGGCTACTACGACCCCATCCCCGACCCCGAAGTGGTCGAGGTTAAGGTCGATAGGTTACTTTATTGGCTTAGGAAGGGTGCTAAGCCTACAAAAAGCGTTAAATCCATACTTTCCCGCAAAGGGATTTGGAGTGATATAGTAAGGAGGTTAACGGCAGAGAAGAGAGAGTCAACCCAAGTAGACACAGCGGCTCAATCGGAGTCGGCGAGTTAGAGTGAACAAGGAGGTAGATGATGACTGATCTTAAGTCATTCGTGGAGAACATTGCAAAAGCGCTGGTGGATCATCCCGATTATGTGGATGTCCGCGAGATCGCTGGCGAGAGAACCACAGTATTCGAGCTGAGAGTAGGGGAAGGCGATCTGGGCAAGGTCATAGGCAAAGGTGGACAAACCGCAAGAGCTATAAGGACCTTGCTTAACGCCGTAGCCGCCAAGCAGGGCAAGAGAGCGGTCCTCGAAATAATTGAGCCAAATCCCTGAGTGTCGGGATATATGGTCGTTGGAGCGGTCCCAAAGGGACCGCTTTTTTTTATCCAAAAAGCAAGACTAAAACCATATCTGCCAAAAGCGAAACCAACCACAACCAATTGATATTGACAGTAGAGAATATCGTATTATCTTGATTAGTGCTTCGCTATGTTTCAAAAAGGAGGCGTAATGAGTTTGAAAGGGCTCGTTTTTTTGGCGATAATTCTATTAATTACTATCCCTGCATACTCTCAGCTATCAGCAACGCTTTTCGACCCACCAGAAAGCTCTTATACCGCGTGCACAGACCAAACGATAAAAATCCTCATAACCCATACATTGGACATAGTTCCCGATAGCCTTGTTTTCCGAATAGGAGGGCGAGTATACCGCTGGGGTGACCCTGAGCTTTCTCTTTCTTACGACACATTGATTTTTACACCATCGCGCACCGATTTCTTCTCTTCGGGAGTGGTTACAATCCTCATCGATTCAATCCTCGATGTTGGTGGAAATTATAGTGGAGTCGATACATTTGTCTTTTTCGTCGATACTGACCCACCGATTATCAGGGGAAGCTCGCCGGGCAATGGAAGTATTGTCGGGTCGCCAGTGGTAAGAATAACCATCGCATTGCGAGATGCCTACGATGACCAACCCTTTGCCTCGGGGCTCGACACGTCATCTGTAAACATAACTTTGACCACAAGTTTGGGAACATATGATGTCACATCGTATGCCCTGTCGCATGTGGACACCGTAGGTGACATCCACATTAACGCTCTCGAAGCAGGCGTAGCAATGATGGACGAAGACAGCGTCACGGTCACCGTTATCGCCAGCGACAATGTTGACACCTCTCACTGCGGCCCCAACACTCTTTCGGCACAATTCACTTTCTATGTTACCCCAGTTCAATGCCGCGTAACGAGAAATCCCATAACCCCCAATGGTGACGGCTTCA